>NZ_JARPLC010000047.1:16775-33026 GCF_032350395.1 Limnospira sp. PMC 289.06 | reverse complement strand
TCCAAAAACAGAAAGGCTCTGCCAACCGAAAAAAAGCCGTTAATCGACTCGGGCGAGCACACCTCAAAATAAGTCGGCAACGTGAAGAACACGCCAAGAGATTGGCGCGTTGCGTAATCCAATCTAACGATCTGGTGGCTTACGAAGATTTGAGGATTAAGAATATTGTGAGAAACCACTGTCTCGCCAAGTCGATTCACGATGCTCTTTGGTATCAGTTCAGGAAATGGTTGGAGTATTTTGGGGTAAAATTTGGCAAGATTACCGTAGCGGTAAACCCTGCTTATACCTCTCAAAAATGCTCGAGCTGCGGCACGGTTGTCAAGAAAAGTCTCTCGACTCGAACCCATGTTTGTCAGTGTGGGTGTGAGTTAGACCGAGACTATAACGCAGCCATCAACATTCTGAAGGCTGCCTTGAGTACCGTAGGGCATACGGAAACTTAACGCTTCTGGAGATTTGACCGCTACTTTGGTTGGTGCAAACCTGTCAGAGCAAGTCGAGTCGTTGAAGGAAGAATCCCCACGCCTTTAGGCTGGGGAGTGTCAACCAGTCTTTCCTTCACCCGCGCCTGGGCTACATCAAAATCTTTGCGCGCCGAAGTATAAGCTGATTCCATCGTATTCAGAACCGACTCATAATAGGCGATAAAGTTTTTCATCTCGATCGCTTCAGCCACAGTCATTTCTTCCCCTGCTACTGATACCATTGTCACCGCATTAGACAAAACCACTGCCCTTTTAATTGTACGCCGACGGGCAATTAAAGCATCTACCTTTTGCACCGCCGCCCGTGCTTTAGTGTTATACTCATCCCGATTTCTGTAGCCCACAGGAGTTTTTCCCACTTCTACTACAGTGATTAATGTATTACCTTCTAACCCTGATCGGGCTGATTCTATGCGCTTACCCAGTAGCGTTAATTCTGCCAAAGCATCTGTTACCGTCATTTCAGCCATTTAACCTTCCCTCTGTAAAGATTTTCGCCCCTTACCAGATAGACAGAAGCCCGAATCAACCGCGCCATAACAATTAGTAACTAGCCCATTATACAACACAATGGCAGTAAATTACCAACCTATTAATCTTAATGATATTATTGATGCGATCGCTATTCAGCGTAAATTGCTGTCACCTCAGCAACCCGTCCTAGTCGCCATCTCAGGAATTGACGCTTCTGGAAAAGGCTATATCACCGCCCAAATTGTCAAAATACTTAGCCAGGGAAACCTGCGGGTAGCCAGCATCAATATTGATGGATGGCTTAATCTACCCCACCAAAGATTTAGCCAGACTAACCCCGCCGCCCACTTTTATCAATATGCGATTCGCTTTGACCAGTTATTCAGCCAATTAGTCTTTCCCCTGCGCCAACTTCGCTCAGTCTCTCTTGAGGTCAATTATACTCAAGAAACCGCCACAGAATATCAAAAGCATAGATATAAATTCGACAATATTGATATAATTATCTTGGAAGGAATCTTTTTGTTAAAACAAGAGTTCCAGTCATACTATGACCTTTCTTTTTGGATTGAATGTAGTTGGGAAACCGCATTAGAACGAGCTATTAGGCGATCGCAAGAAGGCCTATCTCAACAGGAGACAGTTAAAGCATATCAGGCCATTTACTTTCCCGCTCAAAAAATTCACTGGGAACGGGATAAACCTAGACAAGCAGTTACAGCCAGGATTAATAATGATTTCCGACTAGCATCTACGGGACTCAAGCCCGACCCTAGCCCTTGAGTGCATCGATTTATCCCGAATCTAAAATATTTTGATTTCCTGATATTAGCAGTTCCCATCTATCTGCAACATCCCTATAAATAGGCAAGTTTATGATATATATTACCCAAGTCCAGAGCCAACCAGCACCTTTTTTAAGGATTGCCTTTTCGGGAAGAAACCTGAAAGCCTTTGATTTACCTGTTCATCTTTTATACACCACTGATTAATGATTGAATCTAAACGCCAAACTATCAAACTTAAATGGCGCATATTGATAGGATATGCTATACCGATTTTACTCTCTTTTGGAGTGGTATCAGTAATTTACCACCAAGCTACAAACGTGGTGAAAATTACCGCTGCAGTCGAGACCACTCAACTGCAAATGGAATTTGTTGATCAGATGATTTTTGGCATTTATAAAATGTTGCGAAATGTGCGAATGAGCCTTTTATACCCTGAGTTAGAAGACTACGAAAGTCTCTATAAACAAGCCTTTGAGCAGTTCACAACTAATTATGACAACTTGATGAGACAGATTGATGATCCCAGGTTGAGGGATGAATTAACCAAGATCAGACAAGCTGGTAATGAGATTGATCGGATTTCCAGAAACGTATTTAATCTGATTGATAGTAATCAATTACCCTTAGCCCAAGCCGAAGCAAAAGCCCTTAGTGTCAGTGAGGTAGCAGCTACCGGAGAAAATATTGACGAGCAAAAGCAGCAGCTTCTCAATGCTAAGTATAGAGAGTTGGAAAATGCCATGAATACTCTCACTATGATGGCTGCATTGGGAATGTTTATAGCTGCTACTCTAGCTATTGTTTTGGCTCTGGTAATTTCCGCCCGCATTAGCCGGACTCTTAATGATAGCATTAGTATAATTGCGAGTTCTTCTAATCAGATTGCTAGTACCACAGAACAACAAGAACGCAACGCCAGCCAACAGGCAGGAGCAATTAATGAAACTACTGCTACAATGGATGAACTAGGAGAAGCAGCCCGGTCAATGGCCGAACAGGCAGAATCCTCCGCCGATATCGCCAATCAAGTCTTAGATATGGCTAAATCTTCGATCAAAAGCGGCCAGCAAGTCCTCACTCTCGGTCAGTTTTCTTCTGAAAGCGCCCAGCAGGTGTTAAAACTCGCTGAGTCGGAAACCGAGGCGGTACAGCTAACCCTACAGAAAATCTTGAATCTCAAGGAAAAAGTAGAGGCTATTGCTGATCAAATTGTTCGACTCAGCCAGCAAACTGAACAAGTTGGCATGATTACTAATATGGCGGCTGATTTGGCTAACCAGACTAATATGTTAGCATTGAATGCAGCCGTAGAAGCCGCCCGTGCTGGTGTTCATGGTAAAGGTTTTGCTGTGGTAGCCATGGAAATCCGCAAATTGGCAGACCAGAGTAAACAGTCGGCTCAAAAAATTACCGCTTTAGTTAATAATATTCAAAAGGCGATCGATAGTACCGTATTAGTCACTAATGAGGGTAGCAAGACTGCCGAACAAACTATCGAACTTTCTCGGGGGACCGTCAATGCTTTTGAAAAAGTTACCGAAGCCATTAACCCGGTTTTAAAAGCCTCTACAGATGTCAGTGATGCCATTAATCATGTGATTATTAGCAATCAGGAAGCCACCCTAGAGGCGATTAATGAAGTGGTTTTAAATTCCCAACAAATCTCTCTGAGTTCCCAACAACAGGCCCAAGCAATTCAGCAAGTCTTCCAGGCTATGAATAGTCTTAGTCAAAGTTCCACTGAAACTGCTAATGGTTTGCGGGAAACTAAAATCGGTATTCAACGACTTAATCAAGTTGCCCAAAATCTCAAGGCTGAAACCTAGAAATTAACCTCAACCAGGAGGCCACTGCATAGCCCGACCTCCCAGGATATGAATGTGAAGATGATCTACAGTTTGTCCCCCATCAGAACCATTATTAATCACTACACGATAACCATTAGTTAACCCAGCTTCCTGGGCTACTTGTTTCACCTTCAGCAGTAAATGTCCCATCAGCCCATGGTCATCGGGGGTCGCTTCCTCTAATTTAGGAATCGGTTTTTTGGGAATTACCAAAATGTGAACGGGTGCTTGGGGTGCAACGTCTCGGAAAGCTAACACTAGATCATCTTCATAGACGATATCGGCTGGAATTTCCCGGCGGATGATTTTCGTAAAAATTGTTTCGGAATTGCTCATAGTTTTCGCTTGGGAGTGGGGCGCGTCTTTACATATTGGCACGACCACAAACGGTCGTATTATACAATGATATACGCCAACTGACAAGGGTAAATCGGCTCTCAACTCTTAAAAAAAGTTTAATTTTGGGCACTCTAATTAATACATATAAATGATCTTGAATTTCTGATCTAGGAAAGGGACTGATAGACGGCTCCCTGGGGCCAGCTTTGCCCAGAAAACGAGACTATTAAATTATCCTAAATTATCCTAAATCCTACTTTATCCTACTTTATCCTACTCATTATAGGTATTTCAGCATATAAGTAACAAAAACTGGATACTAAATCCTACTTTTTACTATTTACAAATACTGTATTTTTAGTTATTAATAGTAGAAGAGAAAGAAAAAAGGTTAGTCAGCAAATAGCTCTTAATTAGTTAGAAGTTCAATCCAAAAATGCGTCGTAGGTGGTGATTGAAAATTATTGCCAGAAAGAAAAATAACACCTGCGGCACTCTGTCCACCAGATTTCCCGATTAACAACTATATAGATAGTACCTGCAACCCAGATAGCATTAATTGTTTGGTGTCAAGACTTGTCATTTTATCATGTCTAGTCTGCCAATTATATAGCTTGAGGTTGTGAATGCTGCCCCGTCTGTGAACTGTTTTGGTAACGGTAAATTGCCCACGGATTGTAGGGGTGTTTATCGGGGAGTATATGGCTGCTAATTTGTGAGACTGCCTCAACCCTAAAGAACTGAACAAGAGGAAACTTAAAGATATGGTTTCAACTGTAGAAAAACCCACGAAACTGACATCACCTACAGACAACAGTAGTGGTAATATAACTCCCGAATGGCAAGGATTTAAACAGGGTAAATGGACGAAAGAAGTAAATGTTCGTGATTTTATCCAAAAAAACTACAGTCTTTATGAAGGAGATAGCGGGTTTTTAGCTAATGCTACAGAACGCACCAATAACCTCTGGGATCAGGTTAAGGAACTGATGGCAGAGGAACGCAAAAAGGGCATTTTAGACGCAGAAACTAAAATTCCTTCTGGGATTAATGCCTATGGTGCGGGATATATAGATCGCAGTTTAGAGCAAATCGTGGGTTTGCAAACTGATAAACCCCTGAAACGAGCGATTATGCCCTATGGTGGTATTCGGGTAGTTAAAAAATCCCTAGAAGCCTACGGCTACGAACTGGACCCGGAAACGGAAAAAATCTTTACTCAGTATCGCAAAACCCACAATGATGGTGTTTTTGATGCTTACACGCCAGAAATTCTCCTAGCGCGCCATTCTGGACTGGTAACGGGATTACCAGATGCTTATGGTCGCGGTCGCATTATTGGTGACTATCGGCGGGTGGCGCTGTATGGAGTCGATCGCCTAATTTTAGACAAAAAAGAGCAACAAGCGTCTCTGGAATTAGACGCAATGGACTCAGAAACGATCGCGCGGCGCGAAGAAATCTGCGAAGAAATCCGATCGCTCCAAGAACTCAAAGAAATGGCAGCATCATACGGGTTGAACATCGCCAAACCCGCCGCCACCGCCCAAGAAGCCGTACAGTGGACTTATTTTGGCTATTTAGCAGCAGTCAAAGAACAAAATGGCGCGGCTATGTCTCTGGGACGGGTATCTAATTTCTTAGATATCTACTTCGAGCGAGATTTCCAAAATGGCACTCTCACCGAAAGTGGGGCTCAGGAAATTATCGACCATTTCGTGATGAAATTACGGATGGTGCGGTTCCTGCGGGCTCCTGAATATAACCAACTATTTTCTGGTGATCCTACCTGGGTAACAGAATGTATTGGTGGTATGGGTGAAGATGGTCGCCCCTTAGTCACAAAAAACAGTTTCCGGTTCCTGCACACACTCTACACCTTGGGTGCTGCTCCTGAACCTAACCTGACTATTTTATGGTCGGAACGTTTGCCAGAGAACTTTAAGCGCTACTGTGCTAAGGTCTCCATTGAAACCTGTTCTACCCAGTATGAAAATGACGATTTGATGCGGGCAGAATATGGCGATGATTATGGCATTGCTTGCTGTGTTAGCGCCATGAAAATCGGTAAGCAAATGCAGTTTTTCGGCGCACGGGCGAATTTAGCCAAGGCGCTACTGTATGCGATTAATGGCGGTAAAGATGAGACAACTGGCGAGCAAATCGGCCCCTCATGGCTTCCAGTTAAGGGCGATTATCTCGAATATGAAGATGTGGCGGAGAAATTCGATCGCTGTTTAGAATGGTTGTCTCGGTTGTATGTCAACACCCTGAATATTATTCACTTCATGCACGATAAATACGCCTACGAGCGGATTGAACTGGCACTGCATGATCGTGATGTATATCGGACGATGGCTTGTGGTATGGCGGGTCTGTCTGTGGTAGCTGATGCTTTCTCTGCTATTAAATATTCTCGGGTGAAAGTGATCCGCAATGACCAAGGTTTGGTAGTGGATTATGAAATCGAAGGCGATTATCCCAAATTCGGGAATAATGACGATCGCGTTGATGATATTGCTGCCAATTTGGTCAAGCAATTTATGAACAAAATCCGTCAGCACAAAACCTACCGGAACTCAGTTCCTACCCAGTCAATTCTGACCATTACTTCTAATGTGGTTTACGGTAAGAAAACTGGTAATACTCCTGACGGTCGGAAAGCTGGCGAACCTTTTGCACCGGGTGCTAATCCTATGCACGCACGGGATACACAAGGAGCGATCGCGGCTTTGGCTTCTGTGGCGAAACTGCCCTATGAGCATTCTCAAGACGGCATTTCTTACACCTTTTCTATTGTACCACAAGCATTAGGAAAACAGGAAGGCGATCGTATTAGCAACCTGGTGGGAATTTTAGATGGTTACTTCGCCGACGACGGCCATCATATTAACGTCAACGTCCTGAACCGGGAAACCTTGGTCGAAGCCATGGAACATCCCGAAAAATATCCACAACTAACCATTCGTGTATCCGGTTACGCCGTCAACTTTATCAAGTTGACCCGCGAACAACAATTAGATGTGATTAATCGTACTTTCCATAGTCGCATCTAGAGATTTATACACCGGGTTAATCTACAGTTAAATGTGATTAACTCGGTGGTTATCCATCATTAGTTAGTCTGTAATAACCCGGTTTTAATCAATCCGGGTTTCTGTTGTCTATTATCATAATTATGTCTGATTCTCAAACTCAAATATCGGGTAACATTCATTCCTATGAAAGTTGCGGAACCGTAGACGGTCCAGGAATTAGATTTGTCGTGTTTACCCAGGGTTGTCCCCTGCGCTGTCTTTATTGTCATAACCCCGACTGTCAAGAAGTAGCAGGCGGTAAACAAGTCACAGTCGAAGAAATCATCCAAGAAGTAGTCAAATATCGCTCCTATATGCGGTTTTCTAATGGCGGTATTACCGTCACTGGTGGCGAACCCTTAATGCAGCCAGAATTCGTGGCAGAAATATTCCGGCGCTGTCGGGAATTGGGGATTCATACAGCCTTAGATACCTCTGGTTATATCCCCATTAATGTAGCCAAACCAGTGCTAGATTATACCGATTTAGTGCTTTTAGATATCAAATCTTATCACAGCGAAACCTATCGGAAAGTCACCTGTGTTTCCGTAGAACCAACCCTGAATTTTGCCAAGTATTTACATGAGATTAATAAACCGACATGGGTGCGGTTTGTGTTAGTACCCAATTTAACTAATGACATCAATAATATGGAGGCATTAGCTAAGTTTGTGTCCGGCTTCAGCAATGTAGAAAAAGTCGAGATTTTGCCCTTTCATAAAATGGGAGAATATAAATGGGAGCAAATCGGCTATGAATATAAACTTAAAGATACCGAAGAACCCACCCCAGAAGAAGTCAGCACAGCTATAAATATATTTCAAAAGTATGGTTTGGCGGTGGTCGCTTAACACTTACTCTCAGCCTTGATCACTTAATCTGAAAGCGATCGCTCCTCATTAACCCCCCAAATCAGTCACCCTTTTTTCCCGATTAGATAAACTTTGAGTAATTTGATAGAGCAGAAATAAAGATACAAGAATCCCCACCAACTCCGCCGCCATAGCATTAACAGCAGCCTGTAGTGTAATCATATCCATAGGCACAATAATCGGACCGCTGCGACTTAAAATAGCCGCCCCCTCACTAGGATTATAAATCGTGGCGGCTCCCGGTGGCACAGACAGCATTGTAAATAATAGAGCCCCCACCTTCCACATTGCCACAACCATAGCACAAATCATACCCGCTATATTAGTAGCTAACCCAATCCAAAGAGAGCGAGTTACACTAGCCTTACTCGGACGACGGCCCGGGTCAGTCAGTTGATCACCAATTCGGGTATAGTGAAAACACCAATAAATGGTAAACCCTAGAGCCAACAAACAACCATAAGCCAGAACTAAGCCCACAAATGATTGTCAAGCCGTCTATTTCTGGCGGGACTGAGAAATAACGCAAACAACAACAGAAAAATGGGTACAACCCCAAAAAAAACCTGCAAACATAAGCCGATTAACCCTCCCTTTCTAAAAGCCAAGGCAATTTGATTAATATGGGACGGAGATGATTGGAAATTAACTTGCTCAGGCATTGCCCATAAATTCCTAGTGAATCACAGTATTCTAGCGGTTCGATTAAATGGAGGCAATATGAATTTTTCCGATAAACTAATTAGCAGCATTGACCGCAACCAAAGTTTGCTTTATGTGAACCTCGACCCGGACCCGGAAGTATATCCGCCTAACTTTGAGAATGAGCAGGGTCTAGGGCTAGTTGATGATGGTAAACTCGTGGAGGAGTGGTATCGATGGTTAAAGGCGATCGTACACCAAACCGCCTACTTAGTTTGTGCCTATAAACTAACTTTAAATGCCTATTTAGGACTTGGCTTGTCCGGGTGGCATCTTTTACAGCAGATTTTAGACCAGATCCCCTCTACAATGCCAGTCATTCTCGATGCTAAACACGCCGACCTCAATAGTGCCAGCCTGTTTGCGCGCATGATTTTTAAAGAATGGGGGGTTGATGCTTGTACCGTATCCCCCTACACCGGACAGGATTTGGTCACACCCTTTCTCCTCTATCCTGATAAAGCAGTATTTGTCCTGTGTGCCACCTCTAACCCCTCCGCTAACCTACTCCAAGAACATCCTAACCCGGCACATCCACTTTACTTAGAATTGGTGCGAGCTACCCAAACCTGGGGAACTCCAGAACAGGTCGGGTTAGAAGTCGGGGTCATGGCTGATGTGTTAGCACGAATTCGTCGTCAAGCCCCAGAACGTTTGATTTTGGTTCAGGGAAATAGTGCTGAGGAAAACGATCTAACCGAACAAGATGATCTGATCCAAATTCTGGCGGCGGGTTTGGGTGCTGACGGTGCGGGTCTATTGCTACCCCTACCACCACGTTTATTACAACGGGGAACTGTGACAGAGGCGGTGCGGTCTTTGCGAGATGCTATCAATGACGAACGCCTGCGGGTTATGCAAGGTAGTCCTAGCTGTGACCTGTGGCTTCCTGATGTCTGTTTCTTGGAAAATGAACCCCACCGCGACCTGATTCTGCAACTTTATGATATTGGTTGCATTATGTTTGGCGACCATGTGCAATCGTCAGGAGAGGTTCTACCCTATTATATTGACTTGCGCCGGATTATTTCCATCCCCCAGATTTTTCATCAAATTGTCGGAGCCTATGGGGAAATTCTCCAAAATCTTAATTTCGATCGCATTGCGGGTATTCCCTATGGGTCTCTACCTACAGCCACGGGTCTATCTCTCCGCTTAGGACGGCCTATGGTCTTTCCCCGAAAGGAAGTTAAAAGCTATGGGGCAAAAAGAGCCATAGAAGGACATTTTCAGCCAGGGGAAGTCGTTGTCGTTGTCGATGATATCCTCATTACCGGCAATAGTGTCATGAAAGGAGCCGCCACATTACAAGCCGCAGGACTCAGGGTTGAGGATATTGTCGTATTTATCGATCATGGTCGCAACGTCATGGAAAGGTTGACAGAAAATGGCTATCGTGGCCATGCGGTATTAAGTCTCGATGAAATTTCCCAAACCTTATATCAGGCTAACCGCATTTCCTCTCAACAATTTGAACTATTACAACAGCACGTTTAGTTGACTATTATAGTCATTTATTCCCCCAGTTTGGCTATATTGACATTACTTATCAATAAACTTAATGCTATCTATTATGATATAATCATCGGCTCTGTCTTGGTGGCAATGTATTAACACCTATTAACCAGCCTCTGACCTGCGGCTCACTCTTCCTTTATTAATAAAAATTCTTGTTTAACTCCCCACAGGGTGATATAGTTTGTCTGGAATTAGATGCAACTAATTCTTAATAACTGTCGCTGACAAAAACTAGATGAGGGTAACAAATGTTCAAACGTAGACATTTTTTGGCGGGGATGCTCACCCTAGCCTTAGTTCTGGGTTTAGCCCAAGTTAGCCAGTCTCAGAATCAGACTTTAACTATTTACTCTGGGCGAGGAGAAGCTCTGATTGGTCCATTAATCAAACAAGCGGAACAGCAGCTAGGTATTAATATTAGGGTCCGCTATGGTGATACTGCAGAATTAGCGATCGCTATTCTCGAAGAAGGACGCAATAGCCCTGCTGACATATTTTTTGCTCAAGATGCTGGAGCCTTGGGAGCCTTACAAAAAGCCGGTCGAACTCGCGCCATTCCCGCACAAATGATCAGCAAAGTAGATTCTCGTTTCCGTTCCCCTAACAACCACTGGGTAGGGATTACAGGTAGAGCGCGGGTACTAGCCTACAACACCAACCAGGTCAACCGCAACCAACTACCCAACTCCATCTCTGAACTAACCCAACCCAAATGGCGGGGGAGAGTTGGCTGGGCTCCCACCAACGGTTCTTTTCAGTCCTTCGTTACCGCCATGCGCCTAGTAGAAGGTGATGCTAAAACCCTGGAATGGCTCCAAGCCATGAGAAATAATGGGGCTGTGGTTTACCGGAACAATACCGCTATTGTTGAAGCTGTAGGTCGAGGAGAAGTAGATATGGGGTTAACCAATAACTACTACCTATATCGCTTCTTAGCAGATGATCCTAACTTCCCTGTCGCTCACCACTACACCCGTGGCGATACGGGATCATTAATTAATATAGCCGGAGTAGCTATTCTCGACACAGCCAGAAACGCCCAAGATGCACAGCGATTTATCCAGTTTTTACTGACCAATAACGCCCAAAACTTCTTCGCCCGAGAAACCAAAGAATATCCCCTAGTCGAAGGGATACCAGCCCCAGAGCGACAGTTATCTATTGATCAAATCAATCCGCCAAGAATTGACTTAGCCAATCTAGCTGACTTACAGGGGACCCTGGTACTGCTACAACGGGCAGGCGTGTTATAGAATTAGACTTTAGGGTGCGAACATATTGCTGCTTGACGCACCCTAGCTATTGATGATGAGAGGGCGATTAACTGGTAATTTCGCGATATTTTCGGAAATATGTTGGTAAGTATGATCATTATTGCACTTGCGCTCAGCTATAGCGACCAATATTTCGAGCCCGATTCTGAATCATAACAACTTGAACTGGTAAGCTGGCATAATCTTGATAGGGTTCTCACCTGTTCCCGATGGATAGGGGTAAACCACTGTAAATCAATCACCATAACTTCTAATGTCAATGTAACCGGGTCAAGACAAATTCCCGCCGCCCGTGTTTCGTCGATTTGAGCAGTCCAATATTCAATACCATCGATTTGGTCGGCCCTACCCTGACGAACTAATTCTAACAAAAGCTGTTCTTTGGGATTCCCCCAATTAGCATCGACCATGGACAAAGCGCGATCGATGCGACTTTCGAGAGTTTCAGGTTCCCAATTCTTGGTTTGGGCTAGATGGTAAATCTGTCTAAGTTCTATATTCCCGAATTTGGTGGACAGAGGAAGTTCTGCGAGTGAGCCATCCGGGTTGATATAAGTTTTGGTAGATGTAGTCATCACAATCATATTTCTCTCCAGGACAAGTAAGCGGCCAACCTTTTAGTATCTTCATCATCCCAAAGGTTTCCGAAAATCTCAGTGATTTCTCGGAGTGATTCTCGTGATGTTCATAGGGTTTCTAGGTGAGACTACGCAAATCAACTGATGACGCAATCAACTCAGTTGTAGTGATGGTGATCACTTTTCGGACCAGTGGAGGGGATTTTAGCGACTGATAGACAACCGTAGGTAATTAATCCCGGCTTTCACTGCTTCATAGCCAAACAGTAGAATTAAACCGGAAAGGACTGCTCCCATCAAACAAACTACTAATCCCCCCAAGGTAATGGCCCCATCATCATCTAACAGCCCAAATCCGGTAATAAAAATCCCGATCGCTGGTAGTGTATTAGTTAAGGGAATGGGGAGCATCATGGAGACTGCCATAATGGCGATCGCACAACCAATCACAACCCGTCCCACGGGATGAGTACAAATAAAACTTAAGCGGGGACGACAAACCACCTCAATTTTCTGTAACCAAGGAATCCCCACTTTTAAAATTCCCTGTACCTTTTCCAAAGACATAGGACGGTTGAGCCATGAATTTGGAAACCAAGGCGTTTGTGAACCCGCCACCAATTGAATAGCTAACAAAAATAATAAAATCCCAAAGGGAATCGAATAGCCAGGAGCCGGAATCGGGAGGGCGGAAGGCAGCGCCAGCACCACAAACAAAAACCCAAAAATCCGCTCTCCTGCCAGAGTAATAATATCACCCAGCGTTACCTGAGATGAACGCGACTCTTCCCAAAAATAGCGCTGAAGTTCAACAGAAAGTTTTGCCACAAGCCACAGCAAAGATAAAAAAACTAAGTAGAATCAATCAACCAGAATATAGTTAGGCAACCGTTTCCGGTTGCCATCACAAATACCTAAATTAAATCCCCAGAAAAACTTGACAGATTAATCAGTTCCCATAGTCCAGGAATTGCTATATTCAATCTGTTCTGGGGTCAAGGTATCAATAGCAATACCCATCGCCTTCAACTTCAGGCGAGCAATTTCCTGATCGACATCTTGGGGGATAGAGTGCAGACCGGGTTCAAGTTTGCCTTTATTTTTCACCAGGTATTCACAAGCCATCGCCTGGTTAGCAAAACTCATATCCATAACGGCACTAGGATGACCTTCAGCAGCAGCCAAATTGATCAAACGTCCTTCACCCAAAACGACAACAGATTTACCAGTTTTGAGCTTATATTGTTGGGTAAAGTTACGAACTTCCTTGATTTCTGTAGAACGTTCCGCCAGGGCTTTCAGGTCAATTTCAATATCGAAGTGACCAGAGTTACAAACCATAGCCCCATCTTTCATCACATCGAAATGTTCCCCACGAATAACGTGCTTATTACCAGTTACAGTAATAAACAAATCTCCCACGGCAGCGGCTTGTTCCATAGGCATGACCCGGAAACCGTCCATGACGGCTTCAATAGCCCGGACTGGATCAACTTCGGTAACAATCACATTAGCACCCAATCCACGAGCGCGCAAGGCGGAGCCTTTACCACACCAACCGTAACCGACAACGACGACATTTTTACCAGCGAGCAGAACATTAGTAGCGCGGATAATACCATCAAGGGTAGATTGACCAGTTCCGTAGCGGTTATCAAAAAAGTGCTTAGTATCCGCGTCGTTAACGTTCATAGCGGGGAAAGTCAGTTTCCCATCATTAAACATGGCGCGCAGACGCACAATTCCGGTAGTGGTTTCTTCAGTGGTGCCGATAATTTCAGGTATTTGATGCTGACGGTTTTTAACGAGGGTAGCAGTGACATCACTACCGTCATCAATAATAATATTGGGGCGGTGATCTAGGGCAATCTCGACGTGGCGCAGATAGGTGGCTGTATCTTCCCCTTTCATAGCGAAAACGGGGATGCCATAATCAACCACCAAACTAGCGGCTACATCGTCTTGGGTAGACAGGGGGTTACTAGCAATAAGTATAGCATCCGCGCCCCCAGCTTTGAGAGCGATCGCCAAATGTGCTGTTTCTGTGGTGACGTGACAGCAAGCGACTAAACGAATACCTTCAAAGGGCTTTTCTTGGGCAAAACGTTCTTCAATTTGGCGCAAAACTGGCATTTCACGCCCCGCCCATTCAATCCGTTGTTTGCCTTTTGAGGCGAGTGTTGGGTCTTTAATTTCATATTTGGCTTGGACGGTTGTTGAACTCATGCAGTTATTTCCTTTATAAATCGCGTTTTCACTGCCAAATGTTTGGCAAATTATTAGGGGCACCCAACTTATGGACGATTGGCCTTTCCGATTCTAGCACCATTAACCGCAACATATTATATATCATCGAGGTAATTCGGGCTGATATCGGTAAGCATATCGATAATAGCGGTAATATCTCAGAGCGGCTCTGAGTAGATGAGACTGGGAAGCCACCCCGGCTAGTTCCAGATGGCTAGTATCTCCGGCTAGTTCCAGGTTCCAACCATGATCATCAGCTACTAACTTGACTAGAGAGCAAAGAGAGGTTTTGAGTTTCGGCTTTCGCGTAATTAATGCTTGGGTGAGTCCTTTCACTGAGGCTGCATGACCTACCAAAAGGAGATTTTCGGGGTATTGTGTGGTTAAGCGTTGGATAGTGCTGGTCATGCGTTGTTGAGCCATAGACCAGGTTTCGGGATACTGCAAACTTTGGGGGGATTGATAGTTAAGATTAATGCGGGGAAAATCTGCTTTGAGTTCTGATGGCGATCGCGTTTTCGGCAAATAGGGGAAGGTGTAACCACTTAAAAACTCTCCCAGTCCCGGTTCTAGTTGCACTGGTAAATCGAGAACTTCGGCGACGGCGTGGGCGGTAGCAACGGTTCGCAGAAATGGGGATGCGAAAATGTAGTTAATCTTTTCTTCCCCTAGACGTTGGGCTAGGGCGATCGCTTGCTTCTCGCCTTTGGCTGACAAGGGCGGGTCAAAGGGATTGCTACTGCTACGATACCAATTGGAATCGGCATGGTCTTGGCGATCGCCGTGTCGGGCGATCCACAGGGTTTGATTCATCTTAAGGGCAGGTTGTCACGCTTTTCGGGCTATTTCAATCATAACCCGATAGTCATCCCATCACCGACCCTTCCGGCTTTCCTATTACCTAGGTATCGATGAGCGATTATCACTTGTTATCCCTACTGGGAATATCGGTGTCGAGGGTGGGGCGCAACTGAATTAGGCGATCGCCTTGATGACTACGCGGCATCACCACCAACGGCGGGCGGCGGGTTTGATCGGGTTCAGGTAGGGCTGGGAATATATAATAGTCTCCATCTACATCAATCAGCAGCCGCCAGACGCGATTCTGGCTGGGGTTATTAATCGCCGCACTCAGCAGTTGCTGATAGCTGCTTGCGTCACCAATAATGCGGATACCTTGGGGATTGCGGATATCATCGGGGTTCACCCCCAAGGGAAAACTATCCTCTCGCACCACCACCGTCACCACCGGGAGAGAGGAGGTTTCATTCACGGCATCCCGCCACGCATCGGCTTCTCCCTGCCATTGTGCCAGCCAGAAACAGCCCGCCAGCAGCCAACAGATAATCAATGTTTCATCCAGGAGCGATCGCAAAAAGCGCAGAGATTGATACTCCAACAGGTGGAACTCCAGAAACGACTTCACCAGTTGCAGCAGTCCCCGATACAACCGAAACAGCCCGCGTTTCCAGAGGCGTTGAGGCGGTTGACCACGGGTTAAACGAGTATTCAGACAATCCAGTGTCCGCTGATAGATTTTCTGCATTCCAGCTTGGAACCCTTGGGAGGGTTGCCCTTCCAGTAACCACAGACTGCAATAAACCCCCACCACAATCAAGGCGATGGTTATAATAGTATGGAGAATTGCGCGGAAACTGCCGAAAAACACTTGAAAGGCAGCAATATAAAACGACTCTAGGGGCAAAGGCAGCGTCGTCACTTCCAGTTGGAAAAATCCGAAATAGATCCAGCGATAAGTCCAACCCGTGAAGTATAGCACCGCCCCCAACATCACCAGTAAACTGGCAATTCTTCCCAGTGCAAAGGTTTCCGGGGGCAAACGCGGTGACTCACTCATTTCAACCTTCTCCCAAAGATGACGACAAACCCCATCGGGAGTACATCTTACCGTTTGGCAACTCGGTCCTCATCCGCCCTCACCCCAGCCCTCTCCCAGAGGGAGAGGGAGCAAGAGGGGGAGCCAGATTCAAGGTTTCCGGGGGCAAACGCGGTGACTCACTCATTTCAACCTTCTCCCAAAGAT
>NZ_JARPLC010000047.1:0-16766 GCF_032350395.1 Limnospira sp. PMC 289.06 | reverse complement strand
CGGTCCTCATCCGCCCTCACCCCAGCCCTCTCCCAGAGGGAGAGGGAGCAAGAGGAAGAAGGAGAACCGGATTCAAAGTCCCTCTCCCAACCCTTCGACTTAGCTCAGGGGGAGAGGGATTTAGGGTGAGGGCTACAAAAGTGGGATGCACTCCCCATCGGTTTCTGAACCAATATAAATATAATCTGTCATGAAACATCCAACTTGCCATATCTTGTCACTGGTTTTGATGGTTTCCTCCCTGGGAATAGCGGGCTGTGGCATGAGCTTTCCGTCCCAAACGGCTGAAGTTACCCCTACTGGGCAACTCAATCCATTACCCTCACCGCCAATTATTCAAGTCATGCTCCCAGTGAGTGTCAAAATTGAGTTAAAAGCGGGGGGGAGTGGCAACCATGAATTACTGGGATTTAACCCAGAAACCCGCCAACTGCAACTGGCGGGAGTTTCCCAAGGATTGCCCCTGACGGAAATTGCCAAAATAGAGCGCGATCGCCAGCAAAATCAGGGGGTAGTTCTTGGAAGGGGGCCTAAAATTCGCGGCGAGGATATGGGCAAGCCAGAAACTTGGCGGGTTCCCTTCTCTGCCATGCAGTCTGGGCAGGAAAACCAGATCACAATTCGGGGTCCAGAGGCTTGGGAGGATGATGATTTACAGGGGAAACTCGAACTCCAGGGCGATTATGATTTTATGTTAGATCAGATTATCCCCTTGTCAGAGGATGAAATGGAAATGGTGGTGAATCTGGTGCGTCGTCACCGGGAGGATTAAGTCATAGAGAACCCCCATTTCTCTATTTAATGTGATGGGGTTTCTTGGTTCGTTCACATCAATAAAGATATTCGTATCCCCTGACCTGACCAACATCGCTCTTGATGAATTATCCCGAGGACGGATGAATAGAAATCACTTTAATACTTTGAGTTCGATGGATAGATTTGAGAGGTTTTTCATTTGTTATAAATTCTGTGGCTCCAACGGAGACTGCCGCAGCAATATGTAAAGCATTCATTGCTCCGAGTCCAAACTGGCTAGATTCTTGATAAGCATTTTCAATTATCCTGTTGATATCATTGGCTCAATAAGTGACCGCCTGAAAAAAGGTTTCATAAAACTTGATTTCGCTACTTTGCTGGTTATAAATGGCTTTAGGCAAAACCTCTAATTTTACAAAAATATTAGAGGCAAATTCTCGCCGATCATCTTCTAAAACTTGTAAAGCAAGTTCAGCGATTTCATTTTGACCCCGAGCCGCATAAATTAGCACTCCTGCATCGATAAAAGTTCGGATCATGATGGGTTTAGATATCCTCCACGACGTTCGGCTTTCTCCTGTTCGATTTCTTCCGGAGTTAATAATGGGGGTCCCGACTCTATAATTTCTTGGCGGATTTTTCTGAGTTGTTGTCCTAAGCGGGAACTAGATTGAGTCGGTTTTGGGGTTGGATGAATGACCTCAATAAAAGCAAGAACTTGTTGCTGTTGCTCAGGGTCTAAAGTTTTCCACTTTTCTAATAGTTGTTCGGTGGTCATTTTGCTAAATTCCTTAATCAAGTGGAGTTGATATAATCGGCTATCCAGTCCGGTCCTCGCTCCTATCCCAACGGCTCTAGTTTGCGACTCGCTGCCAGATACTCACAAGCAACTTGCCAGAGGAGAACAGCAATGGCTTTCTCGCCCGGATTTGAGATTTTAGGCGGAATGAGTCGGGAGGAATTGACCCATAATTCCACTTCCGCGCCTTCGGGCAAATGGCAATCTGTTTTCAGGATAAAGGTCCCGTTGTGATAGACCACTTTTAAGGGGTGGGGCATGACCAGAGGACTCCTTTCGGGTGAAACCTAGGGCAGTGAAAAACGCCTAGAGAAACAGAGGCAAGTTGTGTCTATGATAGCAAACGCTATCATTCTCAGCGAACCCAAGGTTGAGTTGCTCCGCAATCCGTTGTTCTATTTCTGGGGTGAGGGATAGGTTCATGGCATCAGCAAGAGCGTGATTACCTTGATTATAGTAGTAGAGAAACGGCAGGGGCGATGAGACTCAAATCATGGCTCTGTCAGGACTTACGCATTTGGGAAGGACCAACCATCAATCTGTAGAGGCGAATTTGACCAATCAATCAATGTCACTGTATTTAATTATAGCGATTCTCAGACTCATGAGGTAAAGCCCTCACCCCAAACCCCTCTCCCATACGGGAGAGGGGCTTTAAAAAGTACCTCACCAATCCACCGAACCGCTATAAAGCCCTCCCCAACCCAATATTTATAAAGGGTTTTAACGCATTTTAAAACTTTTCTTGAATATGTTCCGTTAGATAAGCAATAAGCGTATCTTTGTTGATTTTGTGTTCAGCAACTTGAATCATTAAATCATAAGCCTTATCTTGAGAGAGTTGTAGCTGATAATGATTAACCTCCAGAAAGGCGATCGCCGTAGCCAGATCGGTTCGTTTATTGCCATCTAGAAAAGGGTGATTCATACAGATATGGAATAAGTAGGCAGCGGCTTGGGCGGGAATGTTTGGATGTAGATATTGCCCACCAAAGGTTGCTTGAGGTTGGGCTAGGGCAGATTCAAGCAGTTCTTGATCGCGGATGCCATGGAACCCACTAAACTGATCGATCTGAGCCTGATGGATTTTCAGGACGCTAGTCAGGGGTACGAATTTAGGCATCTGCAAGGCGACGATAAACCTCCTCCCATTGCGGCAATGTATCTAAATAGGCTTGGAAGAAGGGGTCTTCCTCAACTTTTTCTTGGGATTTTATTGGGCGAATATTTTCTAAAATAACCTCCAGGGTTGACTCAGGTAAGGAGTCTAGTTCTTTGATAATTTGTTCTTTGAGGGTCATATTTTTTTATCGTTAATTCAGTAATAACATTGCCGAATGGTGAAACCTAGGGGGTGAAAAACGCCTAGGGAAACAGAGGCAAGTTGTGTCTATGATAGCAACCGCTATCATTCTCAGCGAACCCAAGGAAGCCGCCAACAGGGGCCGCTTCACAGACAGAATTGGTTCCCATTATTGACCCGGGTTCGGTTGCTGTAAACGGTTGAAGATGCGATCGCAGACCACTTCTCCCTCTATAACTTGTCCCTGTTCAATTGGAGTGGCACTCATCGCCATTTCCTGACGCAGTTCACTCAGCTATTGCTGGCGTTGGTCCAGGAGTTCTAGGGCGGCTAAGATGACCTCATGGGTGGATTGGTCATGTCCTGGGTTGAGTTGATCCGCAATCCGTTGTTCTATTTCTGGGGTGAGTGATAGGTTCATGACACCAGCAAGAGTGTGATTCCCGTGATTATAGTCGTGGAGAAACAGCAGGGGCGATGAGACTCAAATCATGGCTCTGTCAGGACTTACGCATTTGGGAAGGGCCAACCATCAATCTGTAGAGGCGATTCGCGAATCGCCCCTATATTTAGGGTTCATGTCCTGTCTGTGGCGGTTGGGGCGACTCAATTTCTGCGCCTTCGGGCAATAATAAAGGAGAGGCAGTTACAGGGAGAGTTGAGCCATGACTGGACGTTTAATTCCTAATCTAATTATCAAAAATCTCATCAAAAATTTCTCGCTTGACTCGAAAATTGATTTCTGTGATTTTTTGATACAAAACATCAAAATCTGAAATATTAATCTGACCTTCTAAGTGTAATTTGCGAACCACTGCCAAAGTTCCTTTAACATTTAAGCCCAATCTTTTAGCATCCTTTCTAGCCGCAAAATCATCAAGAATTATATAATCTGCTTGTAACTCTATTGCCAAAGAAATGGCCTCTGATTCCCCTCGGCCTAGCCTATCATTTAAACGATTCGCCAAAGATAGTAATTTAAGTTCTTGGACTAATAATTGCTGATTTAAAATCAGTCGATTAACGTATTTTGATGCTGAATCTGGTTTGGCATTGATTTCTAATTGCACCCCTAGGGGGATATAAAACTGATGGGCGTCATTGATAAAATTTTCTAGGAAGTCTAATCTAGCCAGGAAAATTAACGGAGAACAATTGAAAACAATTTTCATCGTTTTTACCAAGTTTTTTCCATTTTAATATCTTCAGGGGTAAGATAAGAGAAATTGATACTCATCATTTCCAAAATCTTTAAAAGCATTTCGGGTTCTATCTCCATAATTTCTGCTCCTTTCTGAAGGCTAATTAATCGAGAAACTAAAGCACCGACGACAAAAACAAATTTTTCCTTTTGTTCGATATCATTAAACAGTTGCACTTCGGCAGCAATTTCTTGAAATTGGGTTGTGTTTTTCATGATTTTTTCTGGTTTTGTTTTCAGTGATTATGAATCCGAATACCCATTGATAGTCCGAGCAATATCGATGCTATCGGGTCGAGGAAAAATGATGTAAACGGTTGAGGATGCGATCGCAGACCACTTCTCCATCTATAACTTGTCCCTGTTCAATTGGAGTGGCACTCATCGCCATTTCCTGACGCAGTTCACTCAGCTATTGCTGGCGTTGGTCCAGGAGTTCTAGGGCGGCTAAGATGACCTCATGGGTGGATTGGTCATGTCCTGGGTTGAGTTGAGCCGCAATCCGTTGTTCTATTTCTGGGGTGAGGGATAGGTTCATGGCACCAGCAAGAGTGTGATTACCTTGATTATAGTCGTGGAGAAACGGCAGGGGCGATGAGACTCAAATCATGGCTCTGTCAGGACTTATGCATTGGGGAAGGGCCAACCATCAATCTGTAGAGGCGATTCGCGAATCGCCCCTACATTTAGGGGTTATGTCCTGTCTGTGGCGGTTGGGGCGACTCAATTTCTGCGCCTTCGGGCAATAATAGAGGAGAGGAAGTCACAGGGAGAGTTGAGCCATGACTGGACGCTGGGTAAGTTCGCTGTTGACGGTTTCGCTGCTGTTGGGCATGGGGTCTCTGTCGCCTTGGGTGGAGGCACAGACGGTTTTGGTGCAGGGGAGACTGTCGCAAAGGGAGGTTGAGGAACTGTTACAGGAAGCCCTTAAACAGACACGACAGGGGCAACCTGTGCAGGCGATTGAGACGTTTGAGCGTGTTTTAGAAGCGGCTCGACAATGGCAACATCGGCAGTTGGAAGCTGTAGCCCTTTTAGGGATTGGTCGAAATTATAACCGGATCGGACAAAGACAAAAGGCTTTAGAGTTCTATGAACAAGCACTGATTCCTTTTCGAGAGACGAATAACAGATCAGGGGAAGCCACCATCCTCACTAACATTGGCTTGGTGTACAATGCCTTGGGCAACCGGACTAAATCTTTGGACTATTTCAATCAGGCTTTGCCAATTTTCCGAGAAGTGGGCGATCGATCAGGAGAAGCCACCACTCTCAGCAACATAGCGTCTGTCTACCGAGACACCAATCAACCGGACAAAGCCATCACCCACTGGGAAGACTCCCTCAACATCCTCCTCTCCCTGCGTAGTGAACTGCAAAAAGAATTCCGGGAGACTTTCCTCCAAACCAATCGCGGCCCCGCCGTCGCCCTGGTTGACATCCTCATCGACCAAAACCAGCCCCAACGCGCCTTTGAATGGGCGAACCGCTTCACCACCTACGAACTCGCCGATTATAACCGTCTCATCGGTGTGAGAGTCGCCAACCCCGAAGCCCAAGCCGCCCTCGATGACCGAAAAATTGGGTACAAGCCCCGTCCTTTAGCGTAGCGGAGGACGGCTTTTTGGGTTTAACTTTATCATTCTGTCAATTTGGTGTTAGTATTTGATGCAAGAGCAAGCGCTGTCAAAATGTTCGTACTCGAATACAAAGTCAAGCCCAAGCCACGTCAAATTGAAGCCATCAACGAAGCTATTCGGACCACTCAATTTGTTCGAAATAAAGTTTTGCGTTATTGGATGGACAATCGGGGTGTAGGCAAGGTTGAGTTATTTAGATACAACACGAGATTAAGAAAAGAGTTTAATTTTGTTAACGATTTAAACTCCCATGCTTGCCAAGCTGCTGTTGAGAGAACCTTAAGAGCAATTACTCGTTTTTACGAAAATTGTCAAAATAACGTCAAAGGTAAAAAGGGTTATCCTCAATTCAAAAAACACTCTCGTTCAGTTGAGTATAAAGTCTCTGGATGGAAACTATCAGACGATAAACGTCATATTACCTTTACAGATAAAAAGGGTATAGGTCAACTTAAGTTGATAGGTTCTAGGGACATTAATTACTACCAACCTGAGCAAATTAAGCGGGTCAGGATTATTAACCGTGCCGATGGATATTATGTTCAATTCTGCATTAAATTAGACCCTAGAGATACCATAAAACCTTTAAATCCCTCTAAACAAGCAACAGGTATTGATGTCGGTTTAAAATTCTTTTTAGTTGATGCACAAGGAAATCAAGTTGATTGTCCCCAGCTTTATCGTCAATCAGAAAAACAATTAAATCGTCTCAATAAAAGAAAGTCTAAAAAATACCGCAAAGGTCAAAAACAATCCCGGAATTATCACAAAGCTAGACAAGGATATGCCAAAAAGCATTTAAGAGTAAGCAGACAGCGAGAAGAGTTTGTCAAGAGCGTGGCACTCCGTTTAATCCAATCTAACGATTTGGTAGTTTGTGAAGACTTAAATATTCGAGGTATGGTTAAAAATCATCGTTTAGCTAAGTCGATAACTGATGCAGGATGGGCTACTTTTAGACGATGGTTAGAGTATTTTGGGGAGAAGTACGGCAAGTTAGTGATTGCTGTTCCACCTCATAATACTTCTCAAAATTGCTCTAATTGTGGGCAAAAAGTCGAGAAGTCGTTATCTACTCGTACTCATGTATGTCCTAACTGTGGATATATAGATTGTCGTGATAGAAACGCAGCCATCAACATCTTGCAAAAAGGATTAAGTATGGTGGGGCGCACCAAATCTCAAGCTTCAGGAGACTTGTCCTCTAGTTGTGTTGGAGAAATCCTGCTCAATTACGGTGAGTCTGTGAATGAAGAATCCCCCCGCCTTTAGGCAGGGGAGCGTCAAAGCCTCAGCGTCCAGAAAGTCCCCATCGATGCCGATGAATTTAACAACTGGGTGACAGACTATCGCCAGATGCTCCAAAGCCGCAATTCTGGCTATCGTCGGGTTTCCGCCTCCCTCTACGACCACCTGATCCGCCCGGTTGCCCAAGACATTGAGGCACTCAACCCCCAACAACTCGCCATCATCGCCACCGGGTCCCTGCGACAATTCCCCTTTGAAACCCTCCGGGACTCACAAACCGACCGTTTCCTCCTGCAACAGTACCCCATCCATTACCTCACTCGTCTCTCCAGTCGTTCCCTCCTCGCCAATCCTTCCCCCTCCCGGTTTCTCACCTTTCCCCTGTGGACGATTCCCCTCCTCCTGGGAGTCCTGGGCATTGGCGCGACGGTCAAACACCATTGGAAACTGGGGGGAACCTTGCTCACCGTCGCCCTAGTCACCGCCACCCTTTCCCCCCGCTTCTCTGGGGACTACCGAGTGCTAGGCTTTGCCAATCCCCAACCCCTAGACCCCTTTAACCTCCCGGGAACCGAAGCCGAAGTCGATGCCCTCCTCCGCCTCGCCCCAGAGAGTGAGATTTACCGCCACCAACAGGCCACCTTGGAGGTGTTCAAACGTCAATCCCCCCGTCATCGCTATCTGCATCTAGCCACCCACGGCTGTTTTCAGCAATTGGGTTGTTGTTTGGGAGAGACTTGTGCCGATGACGAGCAACGAGAAATCCACATGAACCCCAACACCCTGTTATTTGCCGATGGAGAATATCCCCTAGCGGATGCGGCGTTACTGGGGTTACAGGATACGCAATTGGTGGCCTTAACCGCCTGTCAGACGGCGTTACAGACCAATATCGATGGAGATGCGATTATGGGGATGGCTTATATTTGGGAACGTGCCGGGGCCCGGGCATTGATGGCGACGTTGTGGAATGTGGATGACCAGGCGACAGAGGCAGTGACAACGGAATTTTATCGTCTGGTGATGCAGGAGGGGTTAACCAAGGTGGAGGCGTTGCGTCAGGCGAAGTTAAGTCAGTCTCACCGTCATCCCTTTTTCTGGTCGCCGTTGGTGTTAATTGGCGACCCCCGTTAGGGAGTCACCACCAGAACCAGAACTATAGAGTTGACTGTAGACCGTTGGGGTTCCCCAACTCTAAACTAGAAAAGAGTTACCTTGTAAGTTGTGGGTTCTATTTCTGACGAAACCCCATTTCTGGAAACCCTTAAAGATGGGCGCACTTTTCGCGCCTAATAGCTAGAATCTAGGAAGGAGGGCAACCCGACGTCAATTATTTGCTCTCATCGGACCACATTAGTTTTTGGCAAGGAGGGTCTCGACGAGAGTTTTCCCGTTTAATGAATCGGATAAGTCAGCATTCTCTATTGTCAGAGATTCTCCAATGCCTTGCCTCGGCTCCCATTTTACCCTTTGATGTGCAGGCGATCGCAGTTTTCCAGGAGCTACGAAGCGCAAAAAATTCGAGTCTCTACAATGGATCTGAGAATGGCGGCGATCGCGGGATAGGGCGATCGGGTTTTGTTAACCCGAAACCTCCAAGATTTCAGGAAAGTCCCAGGCTTAACAATTCAAGATTGGACAGTTGATTAACGCGCCCATCAGGTCATCTCCCACTTATTCACGCATCCTGACCCGAAACCGGGTTTCTGGAACAACGGGTAATGGTTATTTAATCGGATTAGATATGACTTCGGAAATACCGTAGGTCAGGACTCCGGGAATTTCTAATCAGCTAAAATTCAGCGGTGCGACATTTACAAGATTTTTTCACCCTCCAGGAGGTAACCGATGACAGAAATTACGACCCATGAACTGCCTCAAATTCTCCAGAATCTCTTTTTAGAAGTCGAACGCACTAAAACCCCCATTACGGTCATCCATGAAGGCAAACCCTTAGTGATTATCTATCCCGCCACTCCCTCAGATGAACGCCCCGCTTTTGGGGTAATGAAGGGAAGCGGTGAAATTTTAGGAGATATAATTACTCCAGATCCTCAACCCTGGGATGTGCTGCAATGAAACTGCTGCTAGATACCCACATTTGGCTGTGGTATTTACTGGGAAACCAACGCTTATCAAGCCAACTTCAAACTACAATTGTCGCTCCTAATACTGAACTTTGGCTGAGTCCAATTAGCATTTGGGAAACATTGATTTTAGCAGAAAAAAAACGGATATCTTTACATCCTGACCCGATTACATGGGTTAACTTAGCTTTGAAAACACTGAAAACTCGTGAAGCTGAGATGAATTATGCCATTGCTATTTTAAGTCGCCAGATTTCCCTACCCCATCAAGACCCAGCCGACAGATTTATTGTAGCCACCGCTATGTACTATGGGTTAACACTGGCTACAGTTGATGCTAATATTATCAGCAATTCAGCGATCGAAACCGTTAGTTAAGCAATAGTCTAGCTTGATATTGCGTCAGGCGAAATTAAGTCAGTCTCACCGTCATCCGTTTTTCTGGTCGCCCTTGGTGTTGATTGGCGACCCCCGGTAGTCCAGACGCTGGGTTAGGACTCGGGGAATTTCTAGTAAACTAAAATTAACGACACCGTGAATCGAACCGAATCACAAGGAAACCATCAAGTATGAGCGAACTACTTTCCAGAATTACCGTTAATCCTAGACAATGTGGCGGTCGCCCCTGTATCCGAGGAATGAGAATCCGAGTATCCGATGTCCTGGACTTGTTTGCCTCCGGTTTAAGTCAGGGAGAAATCCTTGAAGAAATGCCTGATCTCGAAGCTGGTGATCTCAAGGCTTGTCTAATCTATGCGGCTCGTAAACTAAACCACCCCCGTTTGAATCTGTTAAGCATTTAAAGATGAGCATGAATCCACTCTCTACGTTAGTCGCCAGCGATTCCTGGGTTCTTGCTACCTGGAATGAGTACCTGAGTGCTTTGGATGACCCCGCCCACGCTAAATCCAAAGGCTATTACAGCAATGGGCGAATGCGATTAGAAATGCAACTCTCCGTAGGTTTTGACCACAGCAACAATCATGCAATTATCGCCCTTGCTATTAATCTCTATGGCATTTTGAAAAGCATTCCGTTCACAATTGTGGGCAACTGTTCTTTCCGTAAAACTGGCTATGTCGAATTTCAGCCGGATTTAGCTTGTTACGTTGGCACCAACGCAACCGCCATCCCGAGGGGCACTGACATTGTAAATCTGGAAGAGTATCCGGTGCCGGATTTGGTGGTGGAGGTGGCAAAATCATCCCTGCTGGACGATCGCACCGTTAAGCGAGTGCTGTATGAAGATGTCGGGATTGCTGAATATTGGATTGTGAACGTCGAAACAGGGGAGGTTTTGGCGTATCAGATGAGCGATCGCGGTAGTCAACGAATTGATGTCTCTTTGATGTTTCCAGGACTAGAGATAGCGACCCTAGACCAAGCGCTACAACGGAGTCGCAACCAAGACCAGTCCCAAGTTGGAGCCTGGTTAATGGCGCAGTTTCAGTCCCCTGAACAGGGATAATGGAGACTGGAATAGTCCTGCATCCCAATGAGCCAAAGCCTCTATGCTGAAATTCACACCTAAATCTAGCTTAGGGGTGGGCGCGAGATGGTTTGTGGCTAAGGCGATCGCCTCCTAAATATCTGATTTATTGTGATTATTTAACCATTCTAAAAGTTAAATTAATTCGCGGTTCCACAACTTGGGAAGTTTTGGGTATTTGATGTTGCCAAAAGTGCTGAGTCTCCCCTTTCATTAACAGCAGACTACCGCTGGTTAAGTCAATATTAAATTTCCGGTTTTTGTGGATTTTATGCTTCCCAGAAAAGCGACGAGTTCCCCCTAGGCTGACTGACGCTATCATCGGATTTTTACCTAGTTCTGGTTCGTCATCGCTATGCCACGACATACTATCTTTTCCATCCCGATAGAGATTAATTAGAACACTATTAAAAGTCACTTCCGCTATATCTTCAACCTGGGATTTGATTGATTTAAGTGTCGGGTTCCAGGGTTGTGCATGATGTTTGATGCCTGAATATGTATAGGATTTTCCTGCATCTGCATACCAAGCTGTCAGTCTCGGTATGGGTCTGATTTTTCCAAATATTTTAATCTGTTCTTGTCTCCAATTAAGGGATTTATACAACTCCCAAAATAAGCGATCGCTTTCTGTCAACGTCAAAAAATTGCCATACAATATGACCAAACCATCAGTATCAATAATCACTTTTTTACCTAAATCCTTCACTGAACTAGGATGGCTGATATCTGGTTGATTATCCCACAGTCTCATTTGCTGATACATAATTCCACCAAAATCAAAATTAATTACTGAAAAATGCTGCTTTTATCTGATTACCCATATTTTAGCATAAACGCCTATTTCTCAGTGCCAATTATCAGGATTAAACATGAGATTTGGGGTCTAGTGCATCTCGTAATCCATCGCCAATATAGTTAATACTAATTACTGTTAAAAAAATGGCAGCACCGGGAAATATAACCATGTGCGGCGCGGTTTCTATGTAGTTTTGGGCATCATATAACATCCTTCCCCAGGTGGGAATATCTGGGGGAAATCCTAACCCTAGAAAACTTAGGGTTGATTCCGTGATAATTGCTGTTCCTACTGATAGGGTCGCTGCGACAATAATCGGAGTCAGAACATTCGGGAGAATATGAACTAAAATTAAACGGTGCGGTTTAGCCCCGATCGCCTTAGCTGCTATCACAAAATCCATCTCTCTCGTTGACCAAAAACTCGCCCGCACTAATCGGGCTACAGACATCCAATTAAGTCCCCCTACTACTAATACAATTAAAATGAAAATTCCCGCTTCGGAACCGGCGATCGCTCTCATCGGTTCCCGAAATAAGTAAATTACTAATAATAATATCGGCAGTTGCGGTAACGCTAAAAATAAATCCGTTACTCCCATTAATATACTATCTATAATACCTCCATAAAATCCGGCGATCGCACCCATGAAAGTTCCTAAAGCGATCGCCACTAACATCGCCGCCAAACCCACCGCTAAAGAAATGCGTCCACCCCTCAGAATCCTCGCTAATTGGTCTTGTCCTAAATCATTAGTACCAAAGGGATGATTCCAACTAGGAGGTAACACAGAATTACCAAAATCAATCCGATCCGTTGGTGTCGTATAAATCATTGGACCGAATATAATAGACACTATAATCAGTAGTAACACACAACTACCAATTACCGCCATTTTATCCCGCCGAAATCTTACCCATATATCTGACAATACACTGCGGGTTTTCAACACATCATTAGTCATATCACCTTTAATATTTTGCCGATTAATTCATTAACCTTTATTTTATCTGATCAAGTTGATGTTTTCATCAATTTAAAAAAAATTGTTCATCCAGATCAGGGCTGAGGGTTGACAAGTGCGGGCAACTAATGATACTATATTGACAGATAGGTTAAATAATTGGGTATTGGCATAAATAAAAATTTTGCAACTATTCCCATTATGTAAAATGATATCACAAGTCAAGCCAAAAAGCCACCACCCCCGCCAAAAAAAATTTTTTGCAACATTTCTTAACATTTCTTTACATAACTTAACAATCATCCTGAGCTATTTATATTGAACGCGAGGGTCTAAAAATCCATAGAGTATATCAGCAATGAGGTTAAAAAACACGACCAAAACCGCATAAACAAAGGTAATACCCATGACGACTGGGGTATCACTACGATAAATAGAATTGACCAAAAGCGCGCCAATTCCGGGGACTCTAAACACCTGCTCTGTAACCAATGCGCCCGTAAAAATTTCCGGGATATTTAAAGCCATTAAAGTGATAACAGGAATTAAAGCATTGCGTAAGACATGAAAGTTAATCACCTGAAAATTAGGTAATCCTTTAGCGTGTGCGGTGCGGACATAATCGCGGTTTAACTCCTCCAAGATAGCCGACCGAATAAATCGCATTAACACGGCTGATTGGAATAATGCCAATACCGAAATTGGCATTATTGACTGTTGAATTTGTTGCCAGAATGTGGATAAGTTAGTAACCTGTAGGTTACTATTATAGATAAACGGAAACCAGTTGAGATTAACACTAAAGATAATAATAAATAACAGCCCCGTAAAAAAAGGTGGCAGGGAGAATCCCAAAAAAGCGAAGGTGGTAGCTAGTTGGTCAAATAGTGAATAGCGCTTGATGGCGGAAATTATGCCCAAGGGGAAAGCGATAATGACTGCCAAAAGATACGCAGAACCAGCTATCCAGAGGCTGGTGGGTAGTCGTTGGCTAATTAGTTCACTGACAGGAACCCTGCTGGTAAAAGAGTAGCCCATATCCCCTTGTAAAAATGACCAAGCCCACTTAAAATAGCGAATCCATATCGGCTGATCTAAACCTAGCGATCGCCTAATATTTTCGCGAACTTCGGCGGTAATAGAAGGGTTAGAGGCGAACTCTCCCATAGGGTCGCCGGGGGCTAATGCCAAGACTAGAAATAATACAACACTAATGGCTATCAAAGTAGGAATAGCAGTTAATAAGCGATTAATAATATATCTAGTCATCGGTTAATTTTGATGATGGATTAGATAGATAGATTGAGTGATATAGACAAGGTAAGCCTGGGGTGAGGTTTACCTTGTCTGAGGGATATTTGCCCCAACTCAGTCAATCAGAATATCCTCAGAGGATTGGTCTTCCCGGTGTTGCCAGTTGATGCTGGGAATGTGTTCAAAGGCTTGTTTAAGGGAGTCTTCCCACATTTTCCTAATTTTGGCTAGGTAGGGGTCTCCCAGACGCAGACGCAGCCAGTTATCAATTACAAAAGTATCTCTTTCATACATAGCCAGATTGATAGGGGGACCCACAGAGATATTAGACTTCATGGTAGAGTCAATAGACAAAAGGGCACATTTAGCGGCCGCCTCTAATTGGGTATTAAAACTGAGGGTACGATCTAAAATGGGTTTACCATATTTGGTCTCCCCAATTTGCAGGAAGGGGGTGTCCTTGGTGGCATGGATGAAGTTGCCTTGATTATAGATCAGGAATAGGGCGGGGTCTTGACCTTTAATCTGACCAGCTAAGAGCAAGGTGCAACTAGCATCAATGTTATGCTTTTTGAGGGAGGCTTCATCAAATTCTTGCATTCGCCGCAGTTGACCACCTACATAACGAGCGACATCATACATCGATTCGAGGTTATGGAGATTTTGATTGTCGTTAATTTTGAGGTCTTTCTCTAGTGTGCTGATAATTCCCTGGGTGATAGATAGGTTTCCGGCGGTAGAGAGTAAAATCACCCTTTCCCCAGGATTAGAAAAATCAAATAGTTTGCGATAGGTAGAAATGTAATCAACTCCTGCGTTGGTGCGGGAGTCGGCAGCCATTACAAAGCCGTAAGAAGTAATTATACCGAGACAGTAGGTCATAACCGGAGGAAGTGATAAGGGCATATTGACATTCCCCGCGTTTCATAGAGACGGGGAGATTATTAGGATTAGTAGGGTGCGTCAGATTGAGAAAAATAACCGGATAACCGAAAACTATCCACAACTGACACACCTTACAGACAGACCCAGTTGGCTGAGGATTGATTGCTGGCCACCCCTATAGGGTGGGGCTTTACCCCAAATTATTGGTCACTTCTGACAATACCTCACTATTGAACCTAGAAACAATGCACAGTTTGTAGCTGACTATCCCCTGGGACGGATATGGCGAGGGGGCTAAAATTATCCGCTCACGATCCCATTTTGTTTTCCATGATGCAATTGCAGAATTGATTACGGGCTACCCTCAAACCAATTGATTTGGCAAATTATAAAAATTCAATCGAAAAAAGGATGGTCATTTGGTCTCATAAATGTTAACATTCGTAACATAACGTTGAGTAATGTAAACGCCTTGGCGTTGATAGGCGCTGGGCTACTAAGGATGCCTGGCTGCTACATCGGAGAAAAGCGTGATTGCCCGTCGCTTTTATTTCCAGTTCAAGTTATGGGCTTAATTTGTCAGAGCTATCGGGGAGATGCCATGAAAACTGCTAAAACCTCGGACACCGACTCGGTGCGGGCCTACCTGCGAGAAATTGGTCGTGTTCCTCTGCTGACCCATGAGCAAGAAATTGTCTATGGTAAACAGGTACAACAGGCAACTTTATTGCAGGAAAAACGCAATGAGTTGGCTAAACAATTAGCCTATGAACCTACTGAGGCTCAATGGGCTGAATTAGTTAACTTGTCTGTGGCACAATTGCAACATATCTTGCATCAGGGTCAATTAGCCAAGCGTAAGATGGTAGAGGCTAATCTGCGTCTGGTGGTCTCTGTGGCCAAAAAGTATATCAAGCGCAATGTGGATCTGCTCGATCTCATTCAGGAAGGTACTATCGGGATGCAACGAGGAGTTGAAAAGTTCGATCCTACTAAGGGTTATCGGTTTTCTACCTATGCCTATTGGTGGATTCGACAAGCCATTACCCGCGCGATCGCTGAAAAAGGCCGTACTATTCGCTTGCCGATTCATATCACAGAAAAACTTAATAAAATCAAAAAGGCACAACGTCAACTTGCACAACAGTTAGGCCGAGCAGCTACTATGAATGAATTGGCTGCTGAGTTGGATCTCACTCCTAAGCAGATTCGTGAGTATCTCGAAAAATCACGTCTTCCTTTATCTCTCGATCTGCGGGTTGGTGATAATCAGGATACGGAATTGGTTGACCTGTTGGAAGATACTACCAATTCCCCTGAGCAGTTTGCTCTTAATTCTTCTTTGCGATCAGATTTAGAATCTTTGATGACTGATCTTACTGACCAGCAACGACAGGTTTTAGCTCTGCGCTTTGGTTTGGATGATGGACAGACTTTAACTCTCGCTAAAATTGGCGATCGCCTTAATATCAGTCGTGAAAGAGTCCGACAAATTGAACGGGAGGCTTTGACCAAACTTCGTAAGCGCAAACAGGATGTTAATGATTACCTAGCTAGTTAATAATCTACTTTTTTTGATTCTACTCTGGGGAAATTAACTATTTCCCCAGTTGTTTTCACTATCACTCAATCTCTCATGTCTGAAACCTTATCTGCTGTTCCCCATAAATCTATTGGTGTTGCTGTGATCTGGAACGATGACGGACATATTTTGATTGATAAACGTCTTCCTCAAGGTGTTATGGGCGGACTTTGGGAGTTTCCTGGTGGTAAAATTGAACCCGGTGAAACTGTTCAAGATTGTATCCGACGCGAAATTTCTGAGGAAATTGGCATTGCGATCGCTGTCCAAGACCATCTGATCACTGTTGAACACTCCTATAACGATTTTCGGATTACACTTGAAGCCTATAACTGCACTCATCTCTACGGAGTACCTAAAACAATAGAATGTCAAGAAATTCGCTGGGTTACTTTGGCAGAAATTGATCAGTTTTCCTTTCCTCAAGCTAATCAGAAGATTATTGCCGCTCTTCGACAGCTACATTGTTAACTTTTGTAACGAAATTTTAAGAAATGTTAAAATTTTCGCTTTTTTGGGGGGAGGGGTGGCTTTTTCGGTGCAGTTGCGGTACTATTTTAATATAATGGGATGGTTGCACTTTTTTTATTTTTGCAAATATCCCATTATTCAGCGTATTGTCAATATATTACCGCTAATCCTCACCCCTGTCAACCCCTCAAGCGCGAATTTTCCGAAGTGAACTACCCCACCCTGCCGCCCTAGAGGATGGGGCTTCCTGATTCAACGGGAACTGCATCTAACAAAACCGATGTTTTG
>NZ_JARPLC010000046.1:0-34609 GCF_032350395.1 Limnospira sp. PMC 289.06 | reverse complement strand
ATTGACGGGTATCACGAGAGAGTTACCCTATCGGTGTTTGGTTGGGGGGTGGTATGAGTGTTTGACAGATTAATTAAGTTGTGCTTGTTGACTGAGTAATCAACCTGTTGACAGAATTATTTTCCTGTGCTAGGACTAGATTGTGAGTAATATCTGAGTAACTCAATAGGATATAGGGGTTGAGTAATAACCCGCTATCGCTGTCAGGATAAGGGTTTATAGTTAACGCCCCCCGAAGGATATTTAGCGTCTATATAGCCTACAACCCCTATTCTACCGTTACTTAGGTGTTACTCAAAACCATAGTAGGATCTATCAATCTGTAGCCATAAAATAACCCCTAGGGGTTTAATCTAGGGGTGTTAATTTATGAAAGGTTGACGATTAGATTAATCTATCTGATAGATAACTCCAAGGAATAATTTAGCTTCAGAGCTATCAATATCAACCCCTAACGCTGTTAACCGTTCTATGGCTACATCCAATGGTATAGGTAACTTAGAGCATCCATCGAGAACTTCTAAGGTAGCGTCAATCCCTTTTGTTTTATATTTACTCTCGTTGACGATTGTGCTATGTCCCATAAGTCTCGCTCTCAACTCAATAGGTAGTCCATACTTTTCACCTAACAGGTTGTACAGCCTACGAAAGGCATATTTCTGAGTTACCGGGCATTTCATTGAGGCAATTTTTTCGGTAAAACTTGTGTCAAATCCTCCGATTATGGTTCTGGTTTTACTGCCTTTTCTGGGACTATATTCTGGCAATAACGGTCGTTTCAATTCCAGAAGTTTAAACATTTCAGGACTGGGAATTGGAGCAACAATCCTTCCCCCTGTTTTGATACTCACTTTTCGACCTTCTGCGTCAGTAAAGTAAACATAGTCACCTAGCACCAAGTAATTGTCTTGATTATCGGGGTCTGATAGTGCTTTGATAGTGATACCATCATCCGTTACAAATGGCTTAGTTAGATTAACGGCCGCAGCTATCTCGGTAGGCCTTAACCCATACATTACTGCCATACCAGCCACCCATAACCAGTTATGTCGAGATGATTGACATCGAGGGTTTTTAATAGTATAGGCTTCTTGTTTGGCGCTATACCACCAATCCTTAAAGGCATCGATGCCTATCCGTTGTTTCTTTTTGAATTGCGTTTGTTTGGGGTCAATAGGTTCAAGCTTTTTAAGTAAATGGTCTTTGTTAGGTGATTTCTCAGCTATGGCTTTTAAGATGTAGTAACGTTCCTTGAAGGTTTTGGAGCCTACTAATTGTTCTCCATTCTGCAAGGGAATATATAGCATAGCCTTAAAACTCTCCCAGCTAGGGTATTCATCCCAGTTAGGAAACAACTTGAAATATACTCCTTTAGTAGCCTCGTAAGATGCTAAGTCGCTAGCGATATCGCGGGAACGTTTCCTTCCTGTGTTGCGGTTGTAACCCGCAAAATACTCATCCTCAATTTGTTTAAAGATGTCCCGATAGGTTATCAGATTATCCTCAATCTGATTTTTCCCTAGGATGGTTTTATCGTACCAATCCCAAAATTCACTAGCGCTAGTGATAGTCCCTAGGGCTTCTGATACCAACTTAGCTTTCCTAACGCCGTCTATCACCCCTTGAGGTGTACATTCAAGGTTAGCCGTTTTGGGTAGCCGTTTCCCGGTAGGTGGTTGCTTAAACTGCAATAGTAGGTTGTACCTAGCCCCGGACTTTTGTAGTTTGAGTGTCACTCCTTTGGGACATTCCCCTTTAAAGTCTTGATAGGCTTTCAAGAATCTAGCGTAACTCTCATCGTAGTTGCCCTTTCCCCCTACTGTAGGGGTATCAGTAGCGTTACTCATTTTTTACTCACTTGTTACTCTGTTATGGCTTTGAGTAACACCTAAGTAACGGTAGAATAGGGGTTGTAGGCTATATAGACGCTTTGATTGCGCCTCAATGTAATTCTAAGCATATTCATCGCGCCTCTAGCCGCCGATTCCTTTTGACAGCCCCCTGGGGTGGTTTAGCTGCTGATTGGTTCCCTCTTTGGCGGCGGACTGTTAGCCCGTTCAATTTTCTGTTAAGTTTTATAAAGTAGGTGTGAGTTAACCCGAAATTGGGACTTTTTCAGGGCCGAGAATGGATATACAGCAGTTAAAAGACGAGCAGATCTTGATTTTAAACGAGATTGATCAGGCGATCGCCCTATTCGACAGTAGCGATCGCTTAATCCTATTCAATCCCCAACTCGCCTCAATTTGGGGAATTTCCGTTGACCAACTCGCCGCCCAACCATCCCTAGATGAAATTTGTGCTGAAATCACATCCCAAAAACTGTGGTCAAAGCCAGAATGGGAACACCTCAGACAAACCCTGCGCGACTCTGTCAGAGGCGAAATCTCATTTTGCATCCAACAACATAATCAAATCTATCTCGAAGTCCACAGCCACACCACACCATCAGGGCGGCGTTTACTCACCTTTAGAGATATTACAGACTATCGCAACACCCAACTGAGCCTAAATACCGAAGTGAGACGACTAAGGTTTCTGTTGGGGTTAAACGAACGCCTACAAGACTCCGATAACCTCGATAAAATCGCCCAATTTGCCCTCAACTATCTAGTACACACCACCAATGCAGCCTTTGGCGATGTCAAAGTAATTTTAGGAGAAGGAGAGAATCGCATCACCGGGATGCTAGGAAACCAAATTTCCGGTCAGTTTATCGCCACCTATGGAGAACCCGCCGTCGCCGAAATGAAAGCCCTATTAAGCCAAGGCATTCCCTACGGTGAGGGTCTACTGTGGGATGTAGTCAGAACAGGTGAACCGATATTTGTCCAAGACTACGCCAACCACCCCAAAGCCTTCTCCCCCTTTCGTCATCCCGGAATTGGTCAACTAGGAATTTTTCCCATTCCCGCTACCAACGGAGAAATCATCGGCGTGTTAACCCTCGAATCAAGGGATCTGACCAAAATGCAGGAATATCCCCAATTAGATATGTTATTTGCCGCTTGTCGAACCCTCGGAACCGCCATAGAACGCGCCCAAGCCCAAGAAAACTTGCGTCAAAGCAACGAAAAATTAGAACGCGCCTCTCAACTCAAATCCGAATTTTTAGCCTCCATGTCCCACGAATTACGCACCCCCCTTAACAGCGTTTTAGGCTTTGCGGATTTACTCAAACGCCAAAACTCTGGAACTCTCAACTCTCGCCAGCTTAACCAAGTTCAATTTATCGAAAAAAGCGGTTTGCACTTGTTGCAGTTGATCAACGACATTCTGGATCTATCCAAAATAGAATCCGGCAAAACCGAGTTAAATCTGGAGTTAGTTAACATCCACGAACTCTGTAGCGAGTGTCTGAAAATGGTTCAACCTCGGGCTGATAAAAAATGTCTAGCCCTGTCTTTAGAATCAGACTACCGCATCACTCAAGCCTTGCTAGATAAGCGACGGGTCAGACAAATTATCATTAATTTGCTCTCCAATGCCATTAAATTTACCCCAGAAGGTGGTAAAGTTCGATTAAGCGGACACCTAGCTTATGGCTCTCAGATAGATGGAGATTATCGCCCTGACTGTTCTCCCATTAATGACAGTACCCCTTATTTATGTTTGGAAGTACAGGACTCTGGTATTGGCATCCCCCAAGACAGATGGCATTTATTATTTCAGCCTTTCCAACAGATAGATTCTTCCCTAACTCGTCGCCATGAAGGTACGGGATTGGGATTACTTCTAACTAAGCGTTTGGCTGAATTACACGGCGGCACCGTATCTTTGCAGTCTCAGGTTAATCAAGGCAGTCGCTTCCGGGTATGGCTACCTCTAACTGAGATGCGACGGGAATTAGCCAAAAGTTATCATCCTGAACACGAAAGCCAGGAGGTAATTAAACCAGAACCAGAAACCCCTAAGTTAAATAAGGTAGACTGCCCTCGGATTTTGGTGGTGGAAGACCAGCTTTTTAATCAGCTATTAATTACTGAAGTTTTGGAATTGGAAGGGTATCAGGTCGAGTTGATTGCTGATGGTAATACAATGTTGGATATGATTAACTCAACTATGGTGAAACCCGAAATACTGCCTGATCTGATTTTAATGGATATTCAACTACCGGAGGTTGATGGGTTTGAACTGATACGCCGACTCAAGCAAAGCAGTTTATGGAAAGTCGTGCCAGTGGTCGCAGTTACGGCTATGGTTATGTCGGGCGATCGTGAACGGTGTCTGGTTGCTGGGGCTGATGGTTATTTGAGTAAACCCCTTGATGTTGACCAGGTATTAGAAACTGTCAAAGATTTCCTGGAGTTTTAGCAGAAAAGTCCTAAGTGGGTATAGCCACCTAATCACTCATTTTAATACGGGTTGGTAGGCGCATCTACTGAAATATACAATTATCAGTGTTTATACAGCCCGGTTGGCACATCTATGAGTCAGTTTGGTGCATTGACTCTGTATTAAACGGTTACCCCCCCTTTTTTTACCTATGTCTGAAACTAAATTACATATCCTTTTGGTTGATGATGAACCCGCTAATCTCGTGTTATTAGAAGATTTGTTGATGGCAGAAGGTTATAACACTACCTTAGCAGAATCGGGATCTAGGGCGATTGAAATAGCTCAAAATCATCGGCCGGATTTGGTGCTTTTGGATGTTATGATGCCGGATATGAATGGTTTTGAAGTTTGCGATCGCCTTCGAGAAAACCCCATTTTACAAACTACTCCTATCATTTTTTTGACAGCACTCGATGATGAGGAATCCCGCTTAATGGGCTTGCAAACCATGGGCGATGATTATATTACTAAGCCTTTTAATATCAAACTTTTGTTGGCGAAAATACAGAATATTTTAAAATTAAATAAGATGCGGAATGATACTGCTAAGGTGCAGTTACAGCAGGAAGTTCAAGAACAAAATCAACGGCAGTTTTCGGCGGCTTGGCAGATTAATGAAAATTTATCTGATAAATTTCAGCTATTTGTACCCCAACAATTTTTAAAGCGCATTGCTCCCCAGGGGGTTGAATCTATTCAACTGGGAAATGTCACAGAAGAACACTTGACTGTCTTATTTTGTGATATTCGCGGTTTTACTTCCATTGCTGAATTTCAACAAGCTAGAGAAACCTTTGAATGGTTAAATGCTTTTTTTAACCAAATGAGTCATTGCATCTCCTCCCATAATGGCTTTATTGATAAATATTTAGGGGATGCCATTATGGCGGTTTTTGACCGGATGAATTCCCATGCTATTGATGCTTTAAATTCCGCTTTAATGATGAAAGATAGTTTGCGCCAATTTAATCGCGATCGCCATATATTTAATATTCAAAAACCTATCAGAATTGGTATTGGTATTGATACCGGAATTGGCATGATTGGCACATTGGGTTCTGATAGCCGTATGGATTCTACAGTTATCGGTAATGTAGTTAATACCGCCTCTCGATTAGAAGGATTAACTAAAATTTATGGCTGTCAAATTATTGCGAGTAAATCCGCCATTGATACCGCTGAATTAATGACACAATACCCCGAAAATAGCGAATCTTTCCAAACTCGCTGGATTGATTGTGTCACCCCCAGAGGCAAAAAACAACCCTTAGAAATTTATGAGGTTTTAGCTAGTCAAACCTATGCGGTTTCCCCAAATAAAATTCTCACCCGTCCCGTCTTTGAACGCGGTACTCGTTGCTGGAAAAATGGCAACATTAAAGAAGCCTTAAAATGCTTTCAAGCAGTTCTCAGCCAAGACCCAAAGGATACAGTTGCTCAATACTATCTCGAGAAATGCCAATAAATAATTCCCTTACCCCATTAAATAATCCCCTGAATACTTAAATCATCGCTTAGGTCAAATAGCCTCTGTATACTTTCCCGGACTACCCTACCTAAACCACAGCCCAAACCCCCTGTCTTGGCTGTCGAGACCCTTTGAGCGTGAGAGGGGCACGTCATCAAAACCCCAAATCCTATACATTGATTGAACACAGCATAATTAGGGATAAATTTGGTTAAGAAAAGGTTAAATTTTTTTCCGGTTATCTCAACGCAGTTTCAGCCACCCAAAGCTATTGATTCCTCTTCTCAGAAACCCCGTTAAGACCTTCCTACTATCAAATGGGAAATTTGCAGATCATCTACACAAATGATTCTATTAGTTGTTATAGTGAATAGTATCTCAAAATTTTAGTTTGACAGAGAAAAATGACTATTGACACCTCACCTCAAACCAATACCCTAGGGAACTGGGCCAGTTTAGGGATTCAAAAATATCTGACCAAAGTCCTCAGCCACGAAGCCGCCGTTTTACAAGATCAAGATCCCGAAGAATTACATCAAATGCGGGTGGGAATGAGAAGACTGCGATCGGCCGTCACTGGTTTTGCTCCGGTTGTAGATTTACCCAAAGCAGCCAGCGATGACAATATAGGGAAAATCGCACGTTGTCTAGGAGAACTCCGAGATATTGATGTGATGATAGAAGCCTTGAATAATCAATACTATCCGACCTTGACAGAAGCCGAAAAACCCACCTTAGACAAGGTATTAATTCGCCTGGTTAAGCAGCGAGGTAAAGCCTTTAAAAAAGTTCGGGCTACCTTGGAACACAAAAAATATCAACACCTTAAACAAGACCTGCAAAACTGGCTAGATTTTCCGGTTTATACCGCCATAGAAAAGCTGCCGATTCTGGAAGTATTACCAGATTTATTACTCCCCCAAGTCAGTGAGCTATTATTGCATCAAGGTTGGTTATTTGGTATTGACAAACTAGAAACCGAGTCCGAGCCTACAGAAAACAGTTCCCAGGAAACTACCCCTAAAAAAACCATTACCAAGAAAAAACTTGAGAAACTCCTGACGACTCAGGGGGATGTCTTACACAGTTTACGCAAACAAGCCAAACGAGTCCGTTACCTCATGGCCCTATTTACTGACTTTTACGGGTCCACCTATCAAGCCTATCTCCAGGATATGAAAGATATACAAGAATGCCTAGGTGATATTCAAGATACCATGGTACTCGAAGCCGTTTTAGTGGCTATCCTGCGTTCAGATATCAAGAAAAGTCTACCAACCCTCTCAAATCAGATGAGCCAAAAGCGCTATGAATCATGGCAGATATGGACTCAGCTACAGCGTCGATATCTAAATCCTGTAGTCCGCCAAGATTTTCACTTAACCCTGTTGCGTCCTCCACTGGACTCTGATAGATAACCCACAGTTTACCACCATACCCCTGAGAGAAGTAAGCTATACCGTTGAATCGACAAAGCAGCAGTATCTCAGAAATAGGGGAAGACAGTTGACATACTCACGCCCGCTGAAGCCACCGTATGGTCAAGCTCGCTACCCTAAACCATAGGCTAAGATGCCCTCTGGAGTCCAAGCTATTTTGTTAGCTCCGTTGGAGGTGCGCCAATAGAGGTTCTCAAGCAGTACATTAGGGAACAAGAAAAGCCGTCCTAGAAGGCTATGCACTGAGTATCATCGAAGTGCGATGCACTGAGCTTGTCGAAGTGACGGGGTTTTAGACCCATTCTTCTGATAACTGTCAACTGTTGACTCTCTACCTCCTCGGTTCCTCCTCTCCAATTTTTGATCATTTTTGGTCTTTCGTATCAATAGATACATTTATTTGACTCTAAAGACCTCATATAATATTTGGTAGGCTTATATAGCATGGGGTTTCCTGTATTTAAAGTTTGAAACCTAGAAAGTGAACTTAACCTTTTCTAAATATTTAATTAGGGAAATCCACTTAATTTTTTCTCAAGATTTAATTAATGGTTAACTGCTATACAATCTTTTGTTAACTTATGAATCAGAATAGATAGCGCAACTTCCCTAGCCCAGTATTGAATTAAACATTTTTTTAAGATTTGCAGTTAGGGTTTGTGAACTATAGCTGCTATTCTTGGAATGAGAGTCTAAGGTTTTCGGTGTTCACTTTGGTCATATCTTCACAAACAGGGTATGTTAAGTCAATTTTGGTAAATTTAGAATGGAAATCTTAGGCATCTTGGCAAATTTCTTATACATTGTTCGTATAAGGGTCAGGTTCCATGAAAATAACGCCAGAGATGATTCAACCTGTACAAACTAATTGGTCTTTCTGAGATTTCTGGGAAAGTATCAATGTCCATCCCATGAGGTAATTAAAATGGACAACAACAATTTTTCACACCCTCAAAATAACTGGGGAAACTGGCAAAATTCGCCAGCAGTCTCTATGCCATCAAGTAATTTGCTTTCTGTGAGGGGAAATCGGCAAATCGAGCCCATGGGAAGAGCATGGCAATCATTAAGTTCAGTAGCTATAAATGCTCAGGATTTTCTGACTATTGCTATCTCTGTTTCCCAGCCAGTCATACCCAAATTAACATTGGTTAACCCGCTGTTTACAGGTAACACAGGGTATACAGCCGATGAATTTTTCAGTAAAAACCCAAGTCTTATGCAAATTACCAAAACTATTCGTGAAGGCTCTAATGAGTATAATAACACCATTTTCAATAGATTTAAGGATGTTTCAGAAGACCAACATCTACCCGGTGGATCATCCCTAAACACCTCTGATAGCGAAGGTGAATTGTCTGGTATATGGCAGTGCGAGCCATCAAGAAATACGGAAATTGTCAAAAGTAAATGGCCAGTTTTAGATGCGGACAAAAAACAACGTAGACGTGAGGAAGCTAGATTACTGATATATAAATCAACCCACGACGGGTTAACTGATTTATATAACAGATCCTACTTTATGAGGGAACTGGACGAAGTAGTAGAACGGGCAAAAGAAGATCCTGAATACCAATTTGTGGTACTACTTTTAGATGTAGATCGGTTCAAAATAATTAACGACAGTCTCGGTCATCAAGTCGGCGATCGCCTATTAGAGGGAGTGGGTGAAAGATTAAGGGAGTGCATCCCACCTTGGCATACGGTAGCGCGTCTGGGGGGAGATGAATTTGCGATTCTGTTGGATGATCTCAATAATTTAAACCAAATCTCCCAGACGGCACAAAACATTCAATCTTACTTACAACAACCTATTGTTTTAGGGGAACAGGAAGTCTTTAGCACTGTTAGCATTGGTATTGCTATAAGTAATGTTAGCTATGGCAACGGCAAAGAAATTCTCCGAGATGCAGACACAGCCTTATCCCAAGCGAAAAGCAAAGGAAAAGCCTGTCATGTGATATTTAACCCCACGATGCACCGTCAGGCTTGGGATCGTATGCAGCTTGAAAATGATCTGCGTCATGCGATTGAACGTCAGGAATTGCAACTACACTATCAACCGATTATTTCCCTGGAGACACTAGAGGTTGTAGGCTGTGAAGCCTTAATACGTTGGGAACATCCGAAGCGAGGCTGGGTGTCTCCTAGTCAATTTATCCCTATTGCTGAAGAAACGGGACTGATCCAACCTATTGGAGAGTGGGTGCTGCGGTCTGCGTGCCAAACATTACACCGTTGGCAGTTAATGTTTCCCGATGGACAACCGGCATTTATGAGTGTGAACCTATCGACGTATCAATTAACTAACCCGCAATTAGTTAATAAGGTTCAAAGCATTTTGGAAGAAACTGGCTGTGATCCCTGTAGGTTAAAACTGGAATTAACGGAAAGCACTATTGCTGAATATGCGGAGATAGTGGTTCCCCAAATGAGAGAACTTAGCCAATTGGGGATCAAATTATGTATTGATGACTTTGGAACTGGGTATTCTTCCCTGAGTCGCCTATATCACTTTCCGATTCATACCCTGAAGATTGATCGCTCTTTCATTGAGGGGATCGATGAATCTCACGATCAACTCAAAATTGCTTATGCGATTGTCAATTTAGCCCATACCCTAGGACTAGAGGTGATTGCGGAGGGTGTGGAAACTCCCGAACAAATGGCTGTATTGCAAGCCTGGGGATGCCAACTGTGCCAGGGATATTTATTCTCCAAGGCTGTTGATTCCCAGAACATGGACAAATTCTTGAGCCAAGGCAGGATCATGCTTTCGGCTACGGAAACTCTACGAGAATGGCAGCGGTTTGCTCAGGAAATTGAAAGGCTAATCAAACCCCTAGAAAAAGGATGCCCTGGAAAAGTCAATCCTAACATTCATATTGCTTGAGGTGGCTAGGCTATTTCGTGAATGTCCTAGCTAACTGAAATCACCTATTGGGAGAATTTATTATGAGCGCAGAACTTTTAGGGCTCCTGTTTCCCGAACCTTTGGTAGCAGCTTATCAGAGAGCCGTGGCTGATTTGACCAAAACCAAACAACAATTACATGAAAGTCAACAGGAACTTTGGGATCTTCGTGAGGTGGTCAACCGGACCACCCCAGGAGCATGGGTAGACCAAAACGGTATACTTGTGGAAATTAACGAGGCATTTATTGAGGTTTTCGGTTACGCGGCAGAAGAGTTAATAGGTAGACCTCATCCGTTGCTAAATTCTAACTGCTATAGTGGGGATTTTTGGGAAGAGAAGGTCTGGTCTGTGGTTAGATCTGGCGGTATCTGGCGCGGTGAACTGCAAAACTGTACTTTGACGGGACGAGAGGTTTGGCTGGAAACGACTATTGTACCTTTGATGAAAACGGGTGCTACCCCAGAGAAGTATTGGGTACTTACCCAGGATATTACGGAACGCAAGGCAATTGAGTTGGAACTGACCCAACTTTCTTGGGTGGCTAGTCAAACTGATAATGCGGTGATTATCTGCGATCGCCATGGGAATATTGAATGGGTTAATGAGGCATTTACTTGGATTACAGGCTACACTCTGGCAGAGGTGAATGGTCTAACCCCAGGTTCTTTTCTCCAGGGACCTTTGAGTGATGCGGAAACTATAGATCAAATTCGCACCTGTCTCAAGGAACACAAACCCTATCGTGGGGAGTTGCTCAACTATAAACGCAATGGGACTCCCTACTGGCTGTCTATTAGCATTACTCCTATTTTTAACCATCAGGGGGATCTCACTAAGTTTATTGCGATTGAAACTGATATTAGCGATCGCAAACAGATTGAGGAAGCCTTACGACAAAGTGAGGTGAGAAATCGCAGCCTGATTGAAGCGATCCCCGATTTAATGTTTCGCCTGAACCGAGGGGGGGTGTTTCTTGACTATTTCCCATCTAAGGATGATCGGGTGACACAATCTAAGGAAGTTTTGGGAAAAACGGTTGAGGAAGTGTTCTCGGAGGACTTAGCCTGGTGGACGCGCCACTACTTGGAATTAACTTTAACTAGCGGACAGTCTCAGTCTGGGGAATATATGCTACCTTTTGAGGAAGGATGGCGCACCTATGAGGCTCGCTATGTTAAAAGTGGGGATGATGTGGTTTTGGCGATCGTGCGTGATATTACTGATCGCAAAGCTATAGAGGCGGCTTTATTAGTTGAACAGCAATTAGAAAAACAAAAAGCGGCTCAACTGGAAAAAGCCTTAGACAAACTACAACGCACCCAAACCCAACTAATTCAAGCTGAAAAGCTATCGAGTTTGGGTCAAATGGTGGCGGGAGTGGCTCATGAGATTAATAATCCTCTGGCTTTCATTCATGGGAACTTAATATATTTGGATACCTGTATTAAGGATATTCAATATATGTTGTGTATGTATCATAAATATTACCCGGAGCCAGTGCCAGAATTAAAAGAGGCTGTGGCTGATATTGATGTGGATTTTCTGCTAGATGACTTACCCAAGGCTTTGGAATCAATGAAGTTGGGGACCCATCGGATTCAGGAAATTGTTACCTCTCTACGCAATTTTTCGCGACTAGATGAGGCGAAAATGAAGGCGGTTGATTTGCATGAGGGAATTGAAAGCACTTTGCTGATTTTACAAAATCGCCTGAAGGCAAAGGCGGAACAAGGGGAGACAAATATTATCCGCGATTATGGGGAACTGCCTAGGGTAGAGTGCCATGCTTCCCAGATTAATCAGGTGTTTATGAATTTAATCTCTAATGCGATCGATGCTTTGGAGAATAGACCGGCACCTAGGGAAATCACGATTAGAACTAGATTAGAAGTGGCTGAATATGAGGAAAACATGGATATGGTAGTTGTGGAGATTTCCGACAACGGCCCTGGAATTCCTGAGTCAGTCCGACAACAAATATTTAACCCATTTTTTACTACTAAACCGGTGGGAAAAGGCACGGGATTAGGTTTGGCTATATCTCATCAAATTGTGGTAGAAAAACATGGTGGCAAAATCGAAGGTATTTCTGAACTAGGAAAAGGAACTAGGTTTATCATTTCTCTGCCTTTGAATTGCACGAAGATTGATGGCGAACAATTACCTTAATTATTGCTAGGGTCGGAAAGACTAACGCACCTGTAATGGCAGTCAATCAATTATCCGTTATCAAGATGATTCCTAGAGATAGGTAAAGGACGCATCCGACTGAGTTTATCGGCGGCCCATTGTGCGGTTTCTCTGACATCGGGTTCGGGATCATCCATTGCTCTTTGGAGAATTTGGCTAGTTTGGTACATTAAATCATAAATTCTGGTTAAGTCCCGAATGGCATTTTGTCGTACTTCTGGGTTTTCGTCCTGCAAGGAAAAAACGAGGGCCTTACTCATGGGTTTGATACAGCGAGTGCTGATTTCTGCTAAGGCTGCCAAGATTTTGCTACGCTGCTTGGAGTCTGATGTAAATAACAAGTTTACCAGAGGTTCGATCGCTCTGGAATCTCCCTGTTGGGCTAACTCCCAAATGGCTTTGCTGCGATGATTAGGGTTAGGATACTGTAGTTGTAAAATCAGTTCCTCAATGCGATCGATTTTCAGGGGCTGGGGACTTTCGGCTACCAAAGTGGGTTCAGTGGGGGCTGAAGGTTCGGGCGGCGCTTCTGGGGCGGTTTGGGTGACGGGGGTAGGGGGAAGATTAATCAAACCATTCTGGGCAATTGGGGGGTCTGCTTCGGGCGGCGCTTCTATGACGGTTTCGGTGACGGGGGTAGGGGGAAGATTAATCAAACCATTCTGGGCAATTGGGGGGTCTGCTTCGGGCGGCGCTTCTATGGCTGGAAACTGTATTAAGGTCTGGGGGGAGGCGGGGGAAATTTCGGGATCAGGTTGTGGTTGGGTAGTTTCTTGAGTTTCCTGGGACTCTTGGTCTAAATCAGGGGTAGCTAGAAGGCGAATTAGAATAAATACGGCCCCACCTGTGATAATTACCCCACCAACTCCCAAGATAATCAGGGCTTTTGGGAAACTATAGGAGTTGCCCCCATTACCATTGCCGTTACTATTTTCCTGTGCTAGAAGCAGACCTTGAGAATTTGTAGTGGCTACCAAGGGAGATGGGGATATTATCTGATTGGTCTCCCTCGGCTGTTGTGCGACGGTCAAACTCTGACTAGGACTAGCAGCAACTAATCCCGACCCAGTTAAACTCAGCCACAGAAATAAAATTAAAGGATCAAAAGCCATGAAACTTAAATGGGGTGATAACTAAGGGCTGCTTTACGCTTTGGCCTGATCAGACGACTGCGATCGCCAATCTGGGCTTAATGGTAACATTTTTGTGGCTCCTTGCGGTTGATGCACCCTACCCCATACTAGCGAATTATTGGGGCGATCGCTAATCAACCCCCATCTATAAGGGCCTCCTGACATAAGCCTGGTTTAGTGGGGGCTAATTTTAAGTTATGCTTCCCTACATTAGGCAAATCTACGCCAAACCAGGTTATATAATACTAATCTCAAAGCTGCTGATTTACCGAAAGCCAAACCAACAGACCTAACACGGGTTGATTTAAGTCACGCTATCCTAAAGGGGTGTCAACTTGGAGGAGCTAATTAAAGTCATGCTAATCTCAAGGGAGTTAACCTCACGGATGCTGATTTTACCGAAACTGGGCTGATCATAACTTATCTCAAAAAGGCTATGATACCCAATAGTGAAATTCACAGATGATCCGCCTAAACCTGTAAGTGCTTTTCTGGTCAACTTTCGGCTTTCCCCATTACCTCAAAGTGGCGGCTATTGTTGCTGATTGGGGGTTGTCTTCGCCCATTTATAGGTTTACTAATTCAGGGTTAAAAGTAACCAACTGTGAATAGTTGTTAATCAGCTAGGGAACAGCTTGACGGGGAAAATGGGGGGAGGGGGGGAAATATATCAGCAGGAATTTAATGGCTAATTTGCAGGTTGAGATGGTAACTAACTCTACCAGTCGGAAGGTGAGCCTAAATCAGATGGAAGCCTCCAAACCAACAGTTCAAATACCAGGGTATGAAATTCTCGATCTTATCTACAACGGCTCGAGTACCGCTGTTTATCGTGGTTTGATTAGTGGCGATCGCCAACCTGTGGTAATTAAATTATTGCACGATCGCTATCCTAGCGCTAATGAACTGGAGAAATTTCGCCACCAATATACTATCGCCCAATACCTGAAAGGATTACCAGGAATTGTTAATATATTAACTCTGCAACCCTACGGTAATGGATTAGCCTTAATTATGGCTGATGATGGGTTGATTTCTTTGGCTGAATATATCTATGAGTATCCCCTGGATATCCCCAAATTTTTGACTGTCGCCACGGCTATTGTGCAAATTCTTGATGGTCTACACCGTCGCCAAATTATCCACCGGGATATTAAGCCTCAAAATTTGCTGATTGACCCCATTACTTTAGCTATTCAGTTGATTGACTTTAGCATTTCGATTAGACTCTCAGATAATGTACTTTTACCACATCATAATAAAGCCTTAGAAGGGACTCCGGCTTATATTGCTCCCGAACAAACTGGACGCATTAATCGAGGCGTTGATCATCGGACAGATTTTTATTCTCTGGGGGTGACTTTCTATGAGTTATTAACTGGAAAATTACCTTTTAAATACAATAACCCCATGTCGTTTGTTCACGCCCATATTGCCAAAAAACCTCAACCTCCCCATTTGATTAAGCCAGAAATTCCGTTAATTATTAGTGATATGATTCTGAAATTAATGGCGAAAAATCCTGAAGATAGATATCAAACTGCTTGGGGTATCTATATGGATTTGGTAGAGGCGAAGACACAATGGGAAATCGACAACCAACAGACATCTATTAAGCTGGGTTTTCCCTATGCAAGTTCCCCTGATAATTTGATAAAATTTAGGTTTGTCGAACTGACAAAACACCTATCTTTAGACGCTCATACGCAGTCGGAGGTTGACGAAAAATTGCAACGGTTAAATCCCTTAACTCAACGGCTATTACAGCAGGCTGCTTGTTTGGGGAATGAATTCGCCTGGGATATTTTATTGAGGGCTTCTCAGGTCTCACCAGCTCAAATGGGAGCGCTTTTGACTGAGGCGATCGCCGCTAATTTAATTGAGTTAGTAACGGCAAACTGCTATAGTTTTGTTAACCCTAGTATCCGCGCTGCTGCTTATCACCAAATTCTCCCTAATCAACGAGGTGCTATTCACCTAGAATTAGGCAGACGGCTTTACCCATATCTGACAGAAAAACCCTTTGATGGTCAGGGTAAAATATTACATTTTATGGTAGTCAATCAGCTAAATTTAGGTGTAGATTTAATTGGGGAACAGTCGGAAAAGGATAAGTTAGCAGAACTCAATTTAACGGCTGGATTTTTAGCTGTAAATCAGCACAATTACCCTCAAGCGATCGGATATCTGATCGTAGGTATCGGTGTAATTGGTGTGGAGGGATGGACAAGACAATATGAACTCACTTTAGCACTTTATACCGAAGCAGCACGGGTGGCTTATTTAGTGGGTAATGAGGAACAGATGAGTCAATGGTGCGATCGCATTTTGGCGGAAGCTCAAACTCTGGCTGATCAGGTAAAAGCCTGGGAATTAAAAATATTGATAGACCTTGATAAAAATGAATCCCAGACACCGATTATTAATACCATTAATTTATGTACACAGTTGGGGGTAGAAATTCCCCTTTATCCAAGTGAGGAGAGATTACAACAAGCGCTGGATAAATTGAGTGATTTATCTGATTTATCTCCGGTTGAGTCTGATAATTATGGGGGATTATTTAATGATAATCAAGCCGATAATCCCCGGCGCTTTGCAGTACATTTACTGTCATTAATTTGGGAAGCCAGTCGCCGTTATTATCCCCAAATGGCGCGGCTTATTGGCTTGGAAATGCTCAACTTATCAGTGGATTTGGGAATAAGCGATCGCCTGGCTGTAGCCTACGCTGCTACAGGTTTAATCTTGACAGAATCAGGAGATGTAGATAGGGGATATACTTATGGTAAATTAGCCTTGAAATGGCTGCCTAAGTTAGATTTTATACCCTTAAAATACCGGGTGTTACAATGGGTTAATCAAGGGATTATACCTCGCCGCGAGTCCCTAGCTAATTGGCGTTCTTGTTTACCTCCTGAACAGTTACCCCCCTTGGCTTATTTAACCGGAGTTGAATTAGGTTCTTTGAGTCCTACTCCAGCCATTAATACCCTCCAGGGTACTTTGACTGTAGAAGAGTGGTTGGCGAACTCATCAGAAGACATATTAACCTTTAATGATTATCTCGATCGCTTAATGGTTGCCTATATTTTGAGAGACTTTCCTAGGGGTTGGGAGTATGCACAATTAGCCAGAAATCATGTCAATAACGTAATTTGTGTGGTGTCAAAAGTCCTATTTTATGCCTATGATTCCTTAGTTCAATTAGCCATTCATCCCCCACCGCCAGAAGTTTGGGAAACCGTTAGGAATAATCAGGATATTCTGCAATCTTTTTGTGTATCCGCACCTCAAAACTTTAGGCATTTATGGGAGTTGGTAGAAGCTGAAAAATATCGAGTTTTAGGAGACCGTATTGAGGCGATCGAAGCCTATGACCGCGCCGTGGAATTAGCTCATCAAAATGGTCATAACCGCGAGTTAGCAGTAGCCAATGAACTAGCCGCACTGTTTTATTTAGACTGGGAACGCCACAAAATTGCTCGGACTTATTTAATTGATGCCTATTATGGTTATGCAAATTGGCAAGCATCCGCTAAAATAAAACTGCTAGAATCAGGTTATTTTCAACTGTTAAAACCTCTTCTTACTCGCCATAAATCACAGTATTTAGGAGCTACAGAAACCATTATTTCTAGTAGTACCGGTGCAGATGTTTTGGATTTGTCTACTGCCGTTAGAGCTTCCCAAGCATTGTCTGGAGAAATCGATTTAAAACAGCTATTGTCTAAGTTAATGCAAGTGCTATTAGAGACTGCGGGCGCGCAAAAGTGTTGTATTATTTTAGGCGATCGCTTATCCAATTTGGCTATAGAAGGGGTAGCCATTTGTGATATGATATCTACATCAAACTCTACCCATACAAATCCCGGCAAAATTCAAGTTATATCAGTGTTAGAATCTATCCCTATCACCAGTAGTCAACAATTGTCTAAGGGGATTATAGAGTTGGTAATGTCCACAGCAAACCCTGTCATTTTTGATAATGTTAGCCGTGATTTTATGAAGCCGCCAGAGGATGAATATTTACAGCAGAATAAACTATTATCTCTGTTGTGTATGCCGATTTATCATCGCGGCAATTTGGTGGGTATTTTATATCTAGAAAATAATTTAATTTCCGGTGCTTTTACCTCAGAAAGATTACAAATTCTCAATGTTTTATTTTCTCAAGCTGCTATTTCTATTGGTAATGCTCGACTTTACTCGAAAATTCGGGAAGGTGAACGACGCATGACTCAATTTTTGGAAGGAATGCCAGTTGGTGTGGCTGTAGTTGATAGTTTGGGGAAGTTACAATATATCAATCAACAAGCCAAACAATTACTTAATAAACAGCTTAAAATCGGTGATATTTGTGATGCTTTTTTACCCATGCTACAGCCATTTGTAGATGGTTCTGTAGACAGTACCAATGCGGTTGATATCCATCAAGAAAAAAAGGCGATCGCTAATTTTCTGGAAATTAATCAAGGCGATAAATTAATCCCTATAGAAAGTTGGGTAACTCCCTACTATAACGCAGAAGGTGATTTAATCTATGCAATTATTGCCTTTCAAGATATTACCGAACAACAACAACGGGAAATCGCTCTCCGAGAAGCTGAGGAACGATATCGCAGCATTTTTGAAAATGCCTTAGATGGCTTATTTCAGAGTACCATAGATGGTAAATATCTGCGTGCAAATCCCGCCATGGCTAGGATATTGGGTTATCATTCTCCAGAGGATATCATCAACAGTTGTGATGATATTTCCCAGCAAATATATGTCAATCCCGACGACCGCCAAACCTTTGAAACATTAATCAGAGAAAACGGAGAAGTCTCTAACTTTGAATGTCAGTTTTATCGGAAAGATGGTAGCAAAATCTGGATTTCTGAAACCGCCAGAGCCGTCCGAAATAAAGCAGGTGATTTACTCTACTATGAGGGACTATTAGAAGATATCACCTCACGCAAAATCGCCGAAAAAGAGCGATTAGAGTTATTAAATGAACTCTCCGAATTAAATCGCAATTTAGACAAAGCCTTAGATGCTGAATTTGAAATGACAGACGCTGCGGGTCGGTTTGTACCCCATCAGTTTCTTTCCTGCTTAGGTTATGAAAGTTTAGTCGAAGTTAAACTAGGAACTGCTGTTCAGAAAGAAATGTCAATTTTATTTTCTGATATCCGAGACTTTACCAGTTTATCCGAGGGTATGACACCAGAGGATAGTTTTAAGTTTATCAATGCTTTTTTAAGCCGTATGGAACCAGAAATTGTAGATAACTATGGTTTCATTGATAAATATATTGGCGATGGAATTATGGCTTTATTTGGTGAAAAACCAGACCACGCAGTTCAGGCGGGAATTGCTATGCTCAAACAATTAAGTGAGTATAATTTGACCCGTAGTAGACCCGGAAGGCGACCTATCCGCATTGGCGTAGGTATTCATACAGGAACCCTCATGCTGGGAACTGTTGGTGGTCGCAATCGCATGGATAGCACCGTTATTGGAGATGCGGTTAATTTGGCGGCTCGCATTGAGAGTCTCACCAAAAATTACAGCGTCTCCTTGCTAATTACCCACCAAACCTTAATGGGATTAGATGACCCTAATCAATACGCCTTTAGGATTATTGACAGAGTGAAAGTGAAGGGGAAAACTGATGCGGTAACAGTTTACGAGTTCTTTGATGCTGACCCCCCAGAATTACACGCCAAAAAGTTAGCAACTAAGGTATTATTTGAGCGTTCCCTATTCCGTTATTATCTCAACCATACCTCAGAAGCTAAACAGGGATTTCAGGATTGTTTATCTGAAAATCCTGATGATAGGGTCGCTAGAATTTACTTGAATCGTTGCTGGGAACAACTCCGCTATCAATAGGATTACCTAATTGTCTCAATTTACCGTTTTCCCCTCCCTTAGAGTTTCCTAGAATTGAGGCTTTGGTGTAGGGTGAGAATCGGTCTACATGAAGTGTTTAACAACCCCACTTAAATCTTGATTGAGGGGAGTACCCAAAGCCGTAAATTTCCATTTATCATTGTCTCGGTAAAGTTCCCCCATCAACATAGAAATTTTTTGGTCGTATGAAGGGTCTGCTGAGAGGTTATATAAAGCCATTTCTTCACCCCTAGCATCTACGACCCTGACAAAAGCATTTTCTACCTGACCAAAATGCTGTTGGCGAGTTTTAGCTTGGTAAATACTTACCCCAAGAATAATGCGGCTGTACCTATCTGCGATGGAATTTAAACGCATAAAAATACACTCATCATCCCCTTCTCCCTCCCCAGTTAAGTTGTCTCCAGAATGGTAAATTGTGCCATCACTAGACTTTAAATGACCATAATAAATCACATCATCTTTATAATTGCCGATTTTGTTACTATCCGAGAGTAAGATAGCATAAGCATCTAAATCAAAATCAGCACCTCCTCCGAATAAATTACCCAAAAAACCCTTAGATTCTGCTACATCCCATCCCAAACCCATCATCACATTAGATAGGTCATATTTACTTTTATCAAGGACAATACTTTGTCCTTTTTTCAGGTTAATACCCATGGTTAAATCTCCAAGTTTTGATGACGGAATTTAAACGTATTTATCTACGAAACTTTGCAATCCCTCATTATATCCCTGTCCAACTGCATGAAATCGCCATTCACCATTTTTATTATATAACCTGCCAAATTCGACGGCGGTTTCCCGAGAAAAGTCTTCTTCTAGGTCATACTTAGCAATCTCGGTATTAGTTTGCTGGTCATAAATACGGATATAGGAATTGCGGACTTGACCGAAATTTTGTCGCCGTTGGTCAGCATCATGAATGGTCACGACAAAAATCAATTCTTCAATAGCAGAATTAACCTGAGTTAGATCAATTTCCACAACCTCATCATCACCACTTCCCGACCCGGTGCGATTATCTCCTAAATGGCGCACTGAGCCATCTGGGGAATTCAAATTATTGTAAAATACAAAGTATTCATCTTGGGGGATTTTGCCATTGCTGGCTAACATAAACACGGAAGCATCTAAATCAAAATCCACCCCGGTATCAGTAGCGTTGATATCCCATCCTAAACCCATTCCGACTTTTTCCAGTCCGGGGGACTCTTTGGCGAGATTAATCCGTTCACCTTTTTTAATGTTGACTGACATATTCGCTTCTCCTTGAACTAAATTTAGCTTTGAAAAACAATGCGTTTCTGATATTCGTCTTCTGTCATCATGCTATGGGAATCTGCTACCCTATCCAAAAATATGATCCCTTCTAAGTGGTCATATTCATGCTGAAAAATACGAGCGACAAACCCAGTTAGTTCTCGGTGTTCAAGATGACCGTCTCGGCTGGTATATTCAACTTCGATCGCCTGATAACGGTTCACAATTCCCCGAATTCCCGGAACACTCAAACAACCTTCCCAGTCAGCCACCATTTCATCAGATTTACCGATGATTTTCGGATTAATCATAGCAGTGGGTTCCATTTCGGGTGCTGCTGGATAGCGGATACTAGGACGGGAAGCGATGACTAAGATACGATCGCTATATCCCACCTGTGGCGCAGCAATACCCACGCCATTTTTTTCAATCACGGTTGCCATTAAATCATCAATCAGAGATTGAATGCGTGGTTCCCATATATTAGCAACAGGTTGAGCATGGTCACGCAGCACCGGGTCGCCTAACTGAGTAACCGCGAGTATATCTGCCATAGTAGTGTCTCCCAAATTCACAAACCGAGGTAGAACCGTTTAGCCAGTTGTTTGAGATGGCAAGTTCCCCGTTTTCACTTGCAAGATCCGGGAACTTCCGTTGCGATTCACCTCAATCTGTAGTATACTCCCTACAGTCTTACTTTGTACAATTTGCTGCACTCTTTCAGATGTTTTAATAGTTTGTTGGTCAAGATTGAGAATCACATCTCCCGCTTGCAGTCCCGCTAGGTCAGCAGGGGAGCCAGACACGACATTAACAATTAATACCCCATCAGTGTCAGGAATAGCAAATGGCAAACCTTGGGTATTTTGGAGTTCTTGGCGGAATCTTTCGGTGAGAGTGACCATTTCAATTCCCAAATAGGCGTGTTCAGCGCGACCGGAAGTGATTAACTGTTGAGCAATTTGTTGAGCATGATTAATGGGAATCGCAAATCCCAACCCCTGAGCGCCGCTGATGATGGCTGTATTCATCCCAATGACCTCTCCCTTAGCATTCAGCAGGGGACCGCCAGAATTACCAGGGTTAATAGCAGCATCAGTTTGGATGAATCCAATGCGCTTGTCAGGAACACCCACATCAGTGCTAGAACGTCCTGTAGCGCTAATAATTCCGACGGTTACGGAGTTATCAAGTCCGAGGGGGTTTCCAATGGCGATCGCCCATTCTCCGGGGGAGAGTGTTTCAGAATTTCCGATAGTGACAATGGGTAAATCGGTCGCGTCAATTTTAATAACGGCTACATCTGTGACCGAATCAGTACCCAACACCCGACCATCATAGCGGCGACCATCTTTTAGTATAACTTGCACGGTATCAGTGCCTTCGACGACATGGCTATTGGTGAGAATGTGACCATCAGGAGATAAAATAAACCCAGAGCCAGTCCCTTCCTCAAAGCGATCGCCAGGGGGACGCATACCCCTAGGAGGATTAAAAAAGTCCCTAGGGAGAGAATTCTCGAAACGATCGCGACTGACCCGCCGAGAAGCATTAATTCTCACGACCGCCGGACCCACCTTATCGACTGCTTCTACAATAAAGTTAGAGGCTCGGTCTGAGGAGGGATTAAAGGGGTGATTAAACCAATTAGGGGCGTTCAGTCTCGGTTGGGATCTAGTTTCTGGGATACCCATATCAGTCCGATCTGGGGAACCGACCTGAGAAACTGTTTCGCCATTAGGATTAACATTGTTGCCCAATTGGGTCTGTAGCCAGCGATCGCCCATTATCGCTCCGGTCCCGCCAATCAGCAAAAACAGAAAATAGATAATAGGGTGTTTCCAAAAGCCTTTTCTAGTGGTATCAGTCATAATGACTCAAATATAATTTAGTAGGGGGCTGTGCGGGGTTAGCATCTGATACCAACTTCCCGTCATGATCAGGCACTTTGTCCCAATCTAACATGATTTTTGCCAGCTCTGGCAGAATCGCCGGAGCAAATCTTTAATTTTGGTAAGCCGTGGATATTTCTGTTGAACAGTTATGGAATCAAGTTCTCGAACGTCTCCAGCTACAGCTTGGGGAGCCCACATACAACACCTGGATTAAAACGGCGATCGCCACTAGCCTAGAAAACCATTGTCTAGTAATTAGCACAGCTAACCCCTTCGCCTGTAATTGGTTACAAAAGCACTATCGGGAGATCATCGCAGATGTCGTGCAAGATATTTTAGGCGATCGCCTGGAAATTTGTATCACCACCGGAACCGGAGAATTAGTTACCATCGACCATCACAATCCTAGGGTGTCATCGAGTGGGTTAGATACCGTAGGGGAAGTAGTCCCCACCGTCCATAAACCCCCTCATCTTAATTCTAAATATATGTTTTCCCAGTTTGTGGTGGGGGCGGGGAGTCGTTTGGCTCATGCTGCGTCTCTGGCGGTAGCGGAGTCTCCCGGACGTGAGTTTAACCCTTTGTTTCTCTGTGGGGGGGTGGGTTTGGGTAAAACTCATTTAATGCAGGCGATCGGTCATTACCGCCTAGAAATTAATCCATTAGCTCGTGTTTTTTATGTGTCTACAGAAAAGTTTACTAATGATTTAATTACCGCGATCCGCCGCGACAGTATGCAGAGTTTTCGCGACCATTACCGAGCCGCTGATGTCTTGTTAGTGGATGATATCCAGTTTATTGAGGGGAAGGAGTACACCCAGGAAGAGTTTTTCCATACTTTTAACACTCTCCATGAGGCGGGGAAACAAATTGTCTTAGCTTCCGATCGCCCACCGACGAAAATTTCCGGATTGCAGGATCGCCTATGTTCTCGGTTTTCCATGGGGTTAGTAGCGGATATTCAACCCCCTGATTTAGAGACCCGGATGGCTATTCTTCAGAAAAAGGCTGAGTATGAAAATATGCGACTCCCCCCAGCGGTGATTGAGTATATTGCGACTAACTACACCTCGAATATTCGGGAGTTAGAAGGGGCGTTAATTCGGGCGGTGGCTTATATTTCTATTTCCAGTCTTCCCATGACTGTGGAGAATATTGCGGCGGTTTTAACCCCGAAAGAACAGAGGTCTGAGTCATCCCCAGAAATTGTTATTCAAGCTGTCGCGGAGAAGTTTAAGGTATCGGTGGAGGATTTAAAAGGTCATTCTCGCCGCCGAGAAATTAGTTTAGCTCGTCAGGTGGGGATGTATTTGATGCGACAGCATACGGATCTGAGTTTACCTAAGATTGGGGAAGTGTTTGGAGGCAAAGATCATACAACGGTTATGTATGGCTGTGAAAAGATTACCAAACGCCGCGATCGCGATTCAGAACTGCATCAGATTCTCCAACAGTTAAGCGATCGCATTAATTTAAACAGTCGTTAAGTCGGGTAGAACCACTCGTAGCAAATCAGTTGTAAATCCTCCTCGGTAATTTCGCGGATTTGGGATTGTAAACCCTCCTGGTCGGCGTTTAGACCGTCATAGAGTTCGTTTTCGCAGAACAGTTCGTCGAGTTCTGTCACCATTGCCAAAACCTCATCACTGTGCTTGTATCGATTCCAGATCGAGTCGATATCCTTTTTGTAGGTACGTTGCAATTCCCGCTGAGTTCCGATGACCCTCAAAACCTGATTTTTGATGTCAAGTTCTTCAGGTTCCCATTTTTCCCACAGTTGTGGCTGGCTGAGAACTTCTTTAATTTTGTGGAGATTTCCCGAAAGTCGCGGTTTAAATCGATTCCCCACCCGATCGCGTTTTAGAGATTCTAGCAGGTTTTTCGTCGCCCTTTCCAGGACGTAAAAAATAGCATTGTCGAAGGGCGCGGGCGGCAACAGTTCCGGGTCAGACCACTCGCATCTGATCCAGTCGAAGATTTTGCCCTTGTCCGCCACCAGGTGGCTCATATCAGTAACGATCGCCCCTCCTTGGCGCGGGTAGCAATGCCAAAAATAGCGATCGCGGGCTTTAAAAGCCAAAAAAATCCCCCCCTCCGAAAAATTCCGGTGAGGGATGTTGAAATAGCGGGTGCTGTGAATCCCCATGGGTATATCTTCGATTTTCCCCAAGTCCTGTTCTTGGATGAATTTAAGCAGCGGTAGGCGCATCTCGTCCAGGGAGACCAAATCTGATGCCAGTTCCAGTTCCGCCAGAATTTCCGCCTTTTCCTCCTCGCTATCAGCATCTTTCAACCGTCGCAATTCCTCCAGGGATTTATTCGAGATTTCCTCCCCCAGGACACTGGCATCTAACCCCACGCTGTTGTCGATTTCAGCGATGCGCTGTTGTAGGCGTTCCACCAAACCCAGTAGCCTTTCTAACCCTTCTTCGGGGAAACAGTTGTAGATGTAGAGCGTCTCGTAGTCCGTCCCTAATCGGTCAATTCGCCCCGCCCGTTGAATCATCCTCACCGGGTTCCAGTGCAGGTCATAGTTAACCAGAATCCCCGCATCTTGGAGGTTTTGACCTTCCGAAAGCACATCGGTGCTGATCAGGATGTCGATGGGGTCAAGAGCGATCGCCTCTTGTTCTTGGTCCGATTCGCAGTTAGATTTAGGCGCGAAGTGTTTAACTATCAATTCCCGCCGCCGCCCTGATGTTGACCCGGTAATCATTTCCAGCTTGGGATTACCCATAGCTTCCCGCCATTGTGCGTCCCCTGTCAGTGCCTCGTAGATGTATTGGGCCGTATCTTCAAAGTAGCTAAACACCAGGATTTTTTGACCTCGGAGGGTCAGTAGCAAATCCTGGAACGCCATTAGCTTGCGATCGCTTTTCTGGTCCTGTGGAAACTGCCGGATCTGTTCTAGGGTGTTCAAGATATCCTTGAGGGTGTGGATGTCCGTTTCTATCTGTTCTGTCAGTTGGGGGATGTCGTAGTCGCCCGAGTCGATATCTTCCAGTCGTCCCAGCATTTCCACCAGTGAGGTTTCCCCGTCATCTTCCACTTGAGCCGAAAGGATATATTTGCGGAAGTTTTTGCTATCGAGTAACTTCCCTTGGTGGGCGAGAATGTCGAAGAAGGCTTGCTGAAAGCTGGCTTGATTTTTGATAGATTTCTCGAAAGCTACCAGGGAACTTTCAAAGCGCTTCAAGTACAAAGCCTTTTGCAGCATCACCAGGGCCCGATTACATTTGACTTCCTTCTGGTCTTTCTGGTTGGCGCTGCGTTTAAATTCTTTGCTGTTGTAGGGTGCGAGGTTCAGACCATCCACGCGATCGCCAATATCAGCGTATAGACCCTGGAAACTCGCCTCGAAATTGTAGGTAAATTTCTCCAATTGTCGTTGGGGGAAGTGGATCTGTTTTCCGGCGATGAAGATCTGCTCTCCAGCATCCTGTCGTTTTTTCACGTCCTGGCGGCTGCGTCGGACCATGGTTTGCATCAGCAATTCGGTGATTTCCGCCTTCCCCTTCACCAACGCCCCAAAGTGCTTTTGCAGGTTTTTGATACCCCAGTCCTGGTAGTAATTGTCATTCCCACGGGTGATGAGTAGAAGCTGGTGGTACAGGTCGAACATCGTGTTATTGATGGGGGTTGCTGTCAACAACAGGACGCGCTTTTCTCGATTCCCGCTGCTGAGTAGTTTTCTCAGGGTTTCGTAGCGCTGGGTGGCGCTGTTGCGGAAGCGGTGGGACTCATCCACCACTACCAGGTCATAACGGTTATATTTAGCATAATCAAAGCCCTTTTGTCCCATTTCTTCGTGGGAGATGACATCGGCTTTCAATCCATACTCGTCTAGCTTCTTCTTCCACACCAAATCTCGCAATTGCGCCGGACACAGCACCAACGATCGCGGAACGTGGCCAGGTCGTCGGAGTTTGGTTAGGTAGTAGTCTATCACCCGCAAGCTGATGTAGGTTTTACCCAACCCCACAGCATCAGCCACCATACAGCCATTGTGCCGTTCAATTAGGGCGATCGCCCGCTCGAAACCTTCATGTTGAAAGCTGGCTAAATCTAGGCTAGTGCGATCGCCTTCGGCTACCATGGAATCGTCTTTAAACAGTTCCCAAAGGGCTTTTAAAAATACCTGGTAGGGGGTGTAAGGCTTGCTGCCAAATTTGGAGGCGTTGAGGGCTTCTATGAGCTTCTGTTTGTAGTCCAGGTCAACGCTGGGGTCCTCCCAAAACTTCTCGAACCAGTTAACTCGCAGGTCGCGGGCGATCACCGTGTTTTTATTGATGACATTAAGTTCCGTGTTTCCTTCCAATCCCGCCGGGGTGAGGTTGCTGGAACCGACGATGCTATAATTGTCGAAGATGTAGGCTTTGGCGTGCAGAAATTGCGATTTTTTTCCCTCCACTCCAAACAGCCGGACGTGGATATGGTCTTGCTGGAAAAAAGCGATCGCCCGGTCGATTTGCTGCTTGTATTTCAGGTTATATTCCCACTGTTCGAGTTGTCGTCGGGTTTCTTCTTGGAAGTATTTAACCAGGTCAATGCGATCGCTCTCTGCTGGTCGGATAGCCGGGTCACGTCCAATCAGCAACCGCAGCGATTCCAGATGGTTCATTGCTTCTTCCAAATGCACCCACGCCTCAATACGGAAAAATCCGGTCGCGATATCCAAAACCCGTTGTTCTTCGTTTTCAATCAGTTGTTTAAGGATGGTTTTCAGGGTTTTAGTCGAGTTATCGATATAGTCGTCGGTAATTAGCATGACCCCATTAATTAGATTTGATGATTGACCTGATTTTGGGCTGCTGGCTATCCTCTCAACCGGGAATTTACAACACCAAATCAGCTTACCAATTTTCTCTCAAAAAAACACCTCGAAGACCTTTCAAAGCCCTACTGCTTTTTTAATCAAACTCCCCAGCAATTGAGTCCCAACTTCCCCCGTAACAGCACCGGCTTTATCCTGAGTCTTTATAGGCTTCCATCTTCGGGTTTCCTGGTGTCAACCCATTGGGTGATTCTCCTAACCGCAAAACTATTTTCCTGATTAGATCCATGTCTCTTTTCACAAGTTTAATCTCCCCTAATAATCCTCATTTCCTCAGCCGTCAACCCGTACAGGTCAGCAACGCGATCGTCTATTTCCGCTTCCCACTCCTCAACTCCCACACCTTTCGCATCCAGACATTTTTGGACTAATCTTTCTATGGCTAGATAATCTGATTCATGTACAGAAGGTATGGGAACTTGTTTAAGTTGCTCTTTATAAGCGCGTAAAAAGCCATTTTGTAAATCATTACAAATATTAATTAAAAACCACCAAACTATAGATGAATTTAATATCGCTACAATTACTTTATTGTTAATGGGAATCATAAAGAGTGTGTCATTAAAATAAAAGTTTTCGATATCCAAAGCAAAAGTTGCTTTATCCATAATTTGTCTCAAAATAATTTTAGGCTGTTTAAACTCCTGCCAATAAGCACAACTTCTTAATTCCCAGAAATACTTACCCTGATCGCATCTCTTAATCAATCTATCCCTATAGCATTCCAACTTAAAATAAATAGCTGGATAGGTTTTAGCAAAAATCTTTTCTGCTTCTTTCTCAGTTTTCGCATCACTCCAGGGATGTTTTTTATTTTCCGATGATTCAATTTTAATTAAATATTGTTCAGCCCAATCAACACACCACCGTTTAACATCCCTTCCCCGCAAAAAAGGTTTTAATACCTCTTGAGAAGATGGATGTTCAGCAATCAACCTGTCCCGTGTTTCTCTGTCAACAACAAACGCCTCATTATAGCCTGTTTTAATCCCGTAATAAAACCGACCATTAACATACTCACCCAAAGGAGTACCAGCAGCCCGCAGCTTATCCAATAACCGCAATGTAGCAGGAGATTCTAACCGCCAACCATCAGCCGTTAACTCCTTCTGAAGAAGCAGAAAATTCTGTTTTTTAAACACCGCAGCAAACTCATCAATTGACTGTCCGATTTCCCAATTAAAGACCCGCGCTTGATGGTTGTCTGGTTTTGCCTTGTTGAGCAGGATAATGCTAGGATAAGCGATCGCCTCAAATACAGAAGCATCCCCGAAATCAATCAGCACATCAACCTTAGCCTTTTCCCCCAAGAATTTGCGGAGTTTCTCACCATACCCAGCCCGGAAGTATTTATTAGACGAGATGTAAGTTAAATGCCCTCCTGATTTGAGTAAACTCAAGCCTCGCTCATAGAAATAAACGTATAAATCAGCCACCCCTGTATAACACTCATATTCTGCTTTTAATGCTGGTTTCAACTCTTTAATAGCCTCTTGTCTCACATAAGGCGGATTGCCGATGACCACATCAAAGCCACCTTTTTCATCAAAAACATCTCGAAAGTGCAGGTGATACTGGAAGAAATTAAGAGAGATTTTCCCGGAGTTCACCTCCTCCCAAAAATTAGTTAGGTTGGTTAATTTATCGGTAATGTTATCTCGTTTATCCAAGAGGATTTTAGTGGGTTTTTTGAGTCTTTGAATGCCGCTATCGCATTCTTTTAACTGACCTTGTAGGTATTGAATCCGGTCTTGGACAGCCACCCTAAACACATTCATCTCAGCTTCCAAAATCTGCTTTCTGAGTTGGTAGCGTTCCTCCGTTTGAGCATCAAAGTATTGTTTTTGCAATGCCAGTAAAGGTTGGATAGCCGTTTGAATGGGAGTTATTGCCAACGTTCCCTGTTGGTCTTTGGTGGGATCTGGGATTAATTGTTCACCATGAATCGTAGAAATTAAACTATTCCCACACATTAGTTTATAGTCAAGGTTAGGCAGAGGTTCCACATCTTCGATGCTGGGAATATCCACCACCAGCGACAACCACATTCGCAACTTCGCGATTTCGATCGCCTCTGGTTTGATATCCACCCCATAGAGGTTGTTAGCGATCATGTCGCGCTTCCACTGGCTAATGGTCAGGCTGCCGCGCTTCACCGTCATCCCTTCCCGCCGGGCGATCGCCTGTCTCACGTTCACCATAATTTGCAGCATCCCCAGGGGAAACGCACCCGAACCCACAGCCGGGTCAAGTACCTTAATATTATCCAGTGCTTTCTTGAGCGATCGCACCTGTTGGGAACTCATCAATTGATTAAAATCAGAGTCGGTTAAGTTCGGGTCATAGTCGATCAATTTTCCCACAGTTTCCAACTCCATGCCCGTTTCATCCGCCAGATAGCGGCATAACACCTCCGAACACATGAACTGGACAATACCTCTGGGAGTGTAGAACGTTCCCGACTTGCCGCGTTCTTCCACTTCCAACATATTCTCAAACACCTTCCCCAACATTTCCGGGTCAACCGCCACGTCCTCATCCCCCGCCACATTTTCCGCAACGGTGAAGTTGTAGCCGTTGAAATAACTCAGGATGCTGTCCGTATCTGCGGGGTCAAATATCGAGTTAGGAAGTCTCACCGCCTCCGGTGTTTCTCGTCCAGCCGCATCGCGTATACCCTCGCCGTAGTCGCGCTCAAACAGCCCCCCGTTGAGGTAAGGAATTTTCCCCCAGGGGGATTCGCAGTCGGGTCGTTGGCGGTTCAGGGTGTCAAAAAACAGGGGTTCGAGGATATCCTGGTAGTAGTCGCAGTCCTCCGACTGAAAACCGTTTTTCCGGTATTGGTGGGTCAAAAACTGGCGATCGCCTGCCAGAAACTCTTTTTTCTGGAGGAAATACAGGAACATCAGCCGCCCCAACAGTCGCTGAGAGAACTGGTGCAGCCTGTCTCCGTCCTGAAAATAGGGGTGGGGGTTATATTCCATCACCACCGCTTTCACCCGCTCGAATAGGTCACGATAGCCCCTGTAGAAGCTCTTGGTCAGTTGTTCCACATCGAAGGCTTCGCAGTGTGCTTGGTACAGTTGGGAGGGGGATTTACCCTTAACAGCCAAGGCTTCCAGGCGATCGCGATCGTAGGCGGTGGGGTTAGTGCGATCGATGAGTAGTTTGCGAATGTTGCCCTTGATGTTTTTGTTCTCGTCGAAGGCTTTGCGGGGGTTCACCAACATCAATTGGTTATAATCCTTGGTAGCCATCAACAGAAATTCCGTGCTTTGCTGTCCTAACTGGTTAGCGATCGCCTTCATGCGGCCACTCGCCGTGCTAGGTGTTTCCCACTCGCCCCCGCGTAGTTGGAACAGGATCACCTTAAAATCCGGGTCGCCGTTTTCCTGTTGGGCGATTAAGTAAGCCCTATCAACCGCCTCAGCATGGCGATCGCTCAGGTCCACATCTTCGGGATCAAATTCTTCGCAGCAGGTATCGTATCCCAACCGCCGGAATAAATCCGCGATTTTCTCCGGTCCGGTCAGACCCCTGATATCTTCAATTCCCAGCAAACGTTGGTTGGGCATATTGGCTTTCTAATGATGCGATCGCTACCCTGTCAACTCCCGTCAAATACCCGGTAGTATTTGAACAAGCCAATACAGCCCATAGGCGATCGTTATTCTTCGGCTGCTGGCGGTTTCCAGTATACCCCCCCACCCACAACCAAAACTCCCATATTTTACAATTCTTATTAATTCCCCTATCGCCATGGTTTTAATATTTGCCTAACTATGACTCTAATTCCTCATCTAACATTCAGAAAAATTCCGTTAATTTATATTAAAAATATCCCCCAAAAATTCCGCAATTATAGCCTATTTATTTATATGTTAATTAAATGCAAAATTGCTTAATATGCCGCCCTTTGGGAACAGACCTGGCGTCAATTCCCATACACATTAAAGCCCCTCTGACTCCCTCCGACTCCGGGAGACAGCTAAAAAACCATAATCTGGGGGCGGGTTCGGAACTGTACCCATGGTTTATTGATATTCTCGCCCGTAGGGGAGGAACTAGCCTTCTCCCATTTTCAGCCTCAAGCATACCCTGTGGAAAATGTTGTGGATAACTTGCCTATTGTTGCCAAATACTAAGATTCACAGGGGATTGAACCGGACCAAATCCCTATCGATTTGATGGATTTTCCACAGTTTTTCCACAGATACTCATAGGATGGAACCCTGAACCAGATGCAAATTTAAGCCTAATTTCCACAATTTCCACACTGGCTCGCCACCCCCTAAACAATTAGGTTCAACACCTAGGTTCAGAACTTATCAGAACTTAGGCGATCGCCACGCCGCCATCAGAGATATAATATTAGATTCAGTCCCCTTGCTAAATACCTGAAATGCGGTTAATTGTAGAACAGGAACAACTCAGTTCTAATCTATCCTTAGTTTCGAGAGCCATTCCGTCGCGTCCCAGTCACCCGATTTTGTCTAACATTTTGGTGAAAGCTGATGCGGACACTCAACAATTGAGTCTAACCGCCTTTGACTTGAGTATGGGAATTAACGCCAGTTTTCCGGCTCAGGTTCAGCAGGGGGGAGTTTTAACCTTACCTGCTAAATTGCTCAATGATATTGTCTCCCGTTTACCTGGGGGCGATATTGAGGTCAATGATGAAGACACCGAAGCTGTCGTTACTCTAACTTCCAGTTCAGGACGCTATCAAGTCCGGGGAATGGTGGCTGAAGAGTATCCAGAGTTACCCTCCGTCCAAGGGGAACATAGCATTCAACTAGCGGCTGATAGTCTATTGGAAGGCTTAAAGGGAACTCTCTTTGCTACCAGTCCTGATGAAACTAAGCAAGTCCTAGCTGGTGTTAATCTCAAAGTCGGAAAAGATACCCTCTGTTTTGCTTCCACCGACGGTCATAGACTCGCAGTGGTCAAGGTGGAAAATGTCCGAGACCCCAATAGTGAAGAACAAGAAGACCTGGAAATAACTATCCCAGCACGCGCCCTGCGGGAGGTGGAACGCATGATTGTAAGTGCTAACTCAGGGCGACATAGCACCGCCACCGAGGAAGAAGCCACAACCCCCCTCATGGTGACTTTAGGTTTTGATGATACCCAAGTGGTTTTTGACGTGGGAACTCGTCGTTTGAACTCTCGTAAGTTGGAGGGCGCTTATCCGGCTTATGAACAGTTAATACCTAATAAGTTTTTAAGCCAGGTTAATGTTGAACGACGGACCCTTTTGGGGGCTTTAGAACGGATTGGGGTTTTAGCCAGCCAAAAAAATGATATTGTTAAATGTATCATTGATGAGGTAAATCAACAAATTTCCCTATCTGTAGAAGCTGCTGATGTCGGGAATGCTTTGGAGTCAATGCCTGCTCAGATTTCCGGTGAAGAACCCAAGGAACTTGCCTTTAATGTCAAATACTTAATGGATGGGTTAAAGGTGTTAAATAGTTCGGAAATTCAGATACAGTTAAATGCAGCCAGCACTCCCGTAATTATCAATCCTTTGGGAGGTTTAAAAATGACTTATTTAGTGATGCCTATTCAACTGCGTAGGTAGTAGCACCACAAGACAATTCAAGTGAGTCAACTGTAGACAGGGGCGGGGATAGAGCCGTTAATTAAGGATGCTTTTCGCGGTGAGCATAAAACCATACTGCGCCGCCAAAACATCCCTGATGATTTGACTCCGCCTCGCCCCGGTAAAATATAGATAATGGCTGGGATTTGGAGCCGGTATCAAACCCTAATCTATGACCAGAAACTTAATTATTTTCTGATTCTGGAAATGTGCGTTTGAAGTCTTCTAGCAACTCATCCATTTCCTCGAGAGCCTGATTTACATCAATTCGCAAAGGCCCTAAATTAGGTTTTTCCAATAACTTGAGTAGAGCTTCCCGTTGGCTCTCAATTAAGGCAACTCGCTCTCGGATCTTCTGTGAATCCATGGATTATCCTCTTGTCACCTAGGTAGTTAGATTTCGATAATTCTAGCATCAAACTCAAGTTTTGTGTTCTGGTGATGTGAAAAAAACGGGACTGGGGAACTGTAAATGATTGGGGTTGACGGGCAATTTTTTGGTAAAGTATTGATTGATGCCAACAATTTATAATTAGTTAATCTGATGTTTCGGAAAATTTCTCTAGCTCAAGTGGGTTTAGTGCTGGGTGGGTTAATTACTGTGGTGGGGTTTGTCGCCTATTTTGCTGACTATGCTACCCTAAATCTAGCGGGATTTTTTTATGGGATTCCCCTATTATTGGGAGGACTGGCTCTGAAAGCGGCAGAAATTAAACCTATACCATTTTCTGAACCGACAACGCCAGAAGTCCTCAGCAAGCGGGAACAACAGGCGACCCCTACTCAAAATCAAGTGCGATCGGATGTTACCCGCTATCGTTATGGCCAATCGGCTCACCTCATTGATGCGATCGAACGCCTGAAACTAGGAGGGAATGATGATGAACATCCACAGCTCCAAGCCTTGCGGGAAGGGGTAGTTGATGGCAGTTATGCGTTAATTTTAGAATTTTACTCGCCTTTTGTGCCTCTATCGGTTTGGGAAGAAAAGCAAACCAAAATTGCTCAATTTTTTGGTCCGAATTTGCGGGTACAGGTGACTCAACCAGACACTGATTGCGTGGATTTAATCATGATTGCTGACACGGAAAGCTAATTGAGTGGCAAATTTGGGGTTAAGGTTGAAATCCCATAGCTTGGGAGGGTGCTGGTGTATATGCTACCTATTCGGGATTGCCTTTTTCTAAACGTACTGCATACCACTGTAGATATTTTCCGGGTCCTAAATCAAGATCACAGCAGGTATTGATAAGATATTGGGCTTGCTGTGAGGGTGTGGGAAACTTTTGGAGTTCACGGGGGAGATCATCTTGTAGTTGGGCTAGAATAGCCTGTAACTTGTCTGTAAGTTCGGCGACAGTCATAAGTTGCTCAGGTTGGTTAGGCTCCAAGACAACAAAGTGATCTTCCTGGTACATTAGAGAATCTGCCATAAAAAGTTTTGACCAAATCTGATCTGATGGAGGACAATCTCTAGCATAATCGTGGTACGATCATTTTGCTAGGTGCGAGACGTTCAGGTTCAGACTATCGGTGTTTAAACACAATTGGGTGTGGCTTGGAATTTAAAAAATGTTGCGGAATTCCCCTTCCTCGCTTGCAGGGAGGGGATGAATAGCAACCA
>NZ_JARPLC010000045.1:19383-34786 GCF_032350395.1 Limnospira sp. PMC 289.06 | reverse complement strand
CGAATAGTCAAGACTCGGATTATCCTTATGGTTACTGCGAGGAAGGACAACGCTTCCATACCCTCAAATCAGGGAAGAGGCAGGGCAGGGTGAGCTATATGGCGGCATGGTGTTATCAACAACTCTTAGCCCCCGATCGCTTTGAGGGTTGTTGTAATCGGACAGTGTTTGAGTTGTAGTTGGAGTTTATCTTAATTCCAACATTGAAGCCAGGTCAGACTCTAGTATTTGACAATGCAACGTTTCATAAAGGGGGGCGGCAGGCTGAACTGGTGGAGGCAGCTCAATGCCGTTTACTCTATCTTCGGCCTTATTCGCCAGACCTCAACAAGATAGAGAAATGTTGGTCGTGGTTGAAAGCCCGCATTCGCCATTGCACGTGAGCAGTTTGATTCTCTCGATGATGCCATGGATTCCGTTCTCCAAGCTGTGTCCTAACCACCTTGACTAATGCTATAAAAATGTAGCGCTTGAAATTGAGCATATCCAGTCCCGGTCTAAGGGTGGCTCTGACCGGGTTTCTAACCTGACGATGGCTTGCCACTCATGCAATCAAGCCAAAGGCAATGGGGACATTCGAGATTTTTTATCGGGCCAGCCTGATTTACTGAGTCGTCTTCTCAGGCAGGCAAAATCACCCCTTAAAGATGCAGCAGCGGTCAATTCAACTCGATGGGCATTGTTCAATGCTTTGAAAGCAACAGGACTCCCAGTAACCACAGGAACGGGCGGACAAACTAAGTTCAATCGAATTCGGCTCAACCTACCTAAAGCTCATTGGATTGATGCTGCCTGTGTTGGACAAGTCGAATCACTCGAAGTTCTTGCTTCCAAACCGTTGCTGATTTTAGCGAAGGGGCATGGAACCCGTCAGATGTGCGGGACGGATAAGTACGGATTCCCAACTCGTCACCGCTCAAGGAGACAAATTCACAAAGGCTTTCAGGCTGGCGATATCGTTACTGCCACTGTCACGGCAGGGAAGAAAATTGGCTCCTATGTAGGACGGGTTCTCTGCCGTGCTTCCGGCAGTTTCGATATTACCACTGCCTCGGTCAGAGTGGCAGGCATCAGCCACAAATACTGCCAACCAATTCACAGAAAGGATGGTTACACCTATGCTTGAAAGACTGACGGGGACTAAAGTCCCCGTGTCGCGTTTCCTCCCCGGTCTAAAGACACGGCGCTTCCACGCTCCCGAGAGGTCTACGTTAAATTCGGGTACAACTACACGAACAAGTGCGAGTTTAACCGAATCAGTGGTAGTCTGTTGGCGATCGCCAGTTTCGGCTAACCCCCTTACCCTAATGACTACCAGCCCTTATGCAATTAAATTTTCCCATTCGCGTTAACCTTGACCAGGAATTCGCTATAATCTGTGGATATTTTAACCGTTGACCCACAACTCACCCCAAAAACCTTAATTCCATTCTGTGAGGAAATATGAATGAACATACTTGGAATCTCGGCTTACTATCATGACAGTGCAGCCGCTCTCGTGCGGGATGGAGAAATTATCGCCGCCGCCCAAGAGGAGAGATTTTCGCGCAAAAAACACGATGCCAGATTTCCCCAAAACGCCATTCGCTACTGTCTTCAGGAAGCGAATATTACCCTATTCGATGTCGATCGCATCATTTTCTATGATAAACCCTTAGTCAAATTCGAGCGCCTGCTAGAAACCTACATCAGCTATGCTCCCCGTGGGTTTCGGTCTTTTCTAGCCGCCATGCCAATTTGGTTAAAAGAAAAACTTTATCTGAAAACCGTATTAAAAAAAGAACTTTCAGCCATCATGGGGGTCAAAAAAGCCAAACTTCCCCCCCTCATGTTTACCGAGCATCACCAATCCCACGCCGCCTCAGCCTTTTTTCCCAGTCCCTTCCAAAAAGCAGCCGTCATGTGTTTAGACGGTGTAGGGGAATGGGCCACCACTTCCGTATGGTTAGGCGATGGTAATAACCTGACCCCCCTGTGGGAAATCGACTTTCCCCACTCTCTCGGTTTACTGTACTCAGCCTTCACCTACTACACCGGCTTTAAAGTCAACTCTGGCGAATATAAACTCATGGGGTTAGCGCCCTATGGTCAACCTCGCTATGTTGATCGGATTTTAACCCATTTAATCGACCTCAAAGATGATGGCACATTCCGGTTGAATATGAAGTATTTCAACTATGCCACCGGGTTAACCATGACCAACAAGAAATTTGACCTGTTGTTTGACGGACCCCCTCGGAAAGCCGAAGGCCAACTCACTCAACGGGAAATGGATATCGCCGCTTCTATTCAAGTCGTCACAGAGGAAGTAGTGCTGCGCCTAGGTCGGACCGTACAAAAAGAACTCAATGTTGATTATCTCTGTTTAGCTGGCGGAGTCGCCCTCAACTGTGTCGCTAATGGTCGCCTATTGCGAGAAGGTCCCTTTAAGGATATTTGGATACAACCCGCAGCAGGAGACGCAGGAGGCGCATTAGGGGCAGCTTTGGCTGTTTGGTATCAATATTGTGAACAACCCCGCCTGGTGAAGCAACCAGTCACCATAGAGAACGAAATCGAACTCGAAGCCGCAGCCGGAACAGAAACAGCAGTCGCGACTATAACTCCTCGGGTTATTCCTAGCACCGCCCCCGCTGATATGATGAAAGGCTCCTATTTGGGTCCATCTTTCAGCAATTCCGATATTCAGGATTATCTCAATTCTATTGATGCTAAATATATGTATTTGGCAGATGTTGAATTGATGCCTAGGTTAGCCGAAATTTTGGCTGATGGTAATGTCGTCGGCTGGTTCCAAGGTCGGATGGAATTTGGGCCGCGTGCTTTGGGTGGAAGGTCAATTATCGGCGACCCTCGTAACACTAAAATGCAGTCCGTCATGAATCTCAAAATTAAATATAGGGAGTCTTTCCGACCCTTTGCGCCTTCCGTTTTAGCCGAGCGTGTCGCTGATTATTTTGAACACAATACCCACAGTCCTTATATGTTGATGGTCGCTCCCGTTAAGGAGTCTCGCCGGATTCCTATGACCTCCGAACAAGAACAACTTTTTGGGATTGAAAAGCTGAATATTCCCCGGTCGGAAATTCCCGCTATTACCCATGTCGATTATTCGGCACGCATTCAAACTGTACACCCCGAAACTAACCCCCGCTATCACAGTTTAATTAGTCATTTTGAACAACTTACAGGCTGTGGTCTAGTGGTTAATACCTCTTTTAATGTGCGGGGTGAACCCATTGTTTGCACTCCCGAAGATGCCTACCGCTGCTTTATGCGGACGGAGATGGATTATCTGGTTTTGGAAAATTACCTACTCGCCAAAACTGCACAAACTCCCTGGTCAAAAGATGAATCTTGGAAAAATGAGTTTGAGTTAGATTAATCCCTAGGAGCCACTTCTAGTGGCTTCCCTCTGGTAGGATATCTGTTTTTCCCAGTTTTCTGTTCTCTGTTATATAATTGGTTGCAAAAATTCACTATGACTGATCACGATATCCCCAAACTTGATAGAAAAGGCTTGCGGGAATTTGGCTTGACAACGGGTGCAATTTGTGCTGGCTTGTTTGGCTTACTGTTGCCATTAATTTTCCGCCACTGGCCGCCCCCTGCTTGGCCCTGGGTGGTGGCGACTATTCTCTGGGTGTGGTCTTTCCTGTCTCCGTCAACTCTTAATCCGATTTATTATACTTGGATGCGGATAGGCTTGGTTTTAGCCGGAATTAATACCCGAATTATTTTGGGGGCTGTGTTTTACGTTATGATTGCACCGATGGGGGCGATTAAGCGTTTATTTGGCTCTGATGCCATGAAACGAGATCTAGATCCTAATGTATCAACCTATCGGGTTCCCAGTCAAGTCCGTTCAAGAGTAAGTATGGAGCGTCCTTTCTAGTGTTTGAAGCAACATTAGATTTTCTGAAAGATTTGTGGGGTTTTCTGCGGGAGCGCAAAAAATATTGGCTGCTACCGTTGATTATTACTATGGTGTTGTTGGGGGCTTTGATTGTCCTTAGTCAAGGGTCGGCGATCGCACCTTTCATTTATACTTTATTTTGATACTGTATTAGCGTCGAAATTGTTGGCAATTGGGGGAAAGAGTAATTTTCTAACCCCCTAATTTCTTGATTTTCCTGACCTGGATTATATGAAAAATCTGCCATTATTTAAACGACCATCAACCCCCATTGAGGAAAAATCCGCTAAACGGGGGGTGGTTAATCGAGAGTTGCTCGGAATTGTCGGCATTAATTTAGCCCTAATTTTACTCATCTTAGAAGTCGTACCTCTCCTGTTTTACCTAGTCACAGAACAGCGGTTTATTTATACTCATAATCGTGATAAAACCGCCACAAATCAACTTCTAGAACAGATAGGGGTGAGGGAACAACCTACCGGAAACAATGATGATAAAAATGCTATAGTCGAGCGTTTTCACCCCTTTTTTGGCTATGTATTAAAACCCGGCTTATTTGCGGATAATCCCTTTGGCTTGCGGGTGAATAACTACGGATTTTTTGGTCTCCATGATTACCCCTTGATCAGACAAAATGATAATCAGTTTATTATTGGTATTTTTGGGGGTTCTGTCGCCGTTGACTTTGCCAATTATGAAGTTACTCATAAGGAATTATCAAATACTTTAATTAAACAACTCAGAACAGTTCCCGAATTAGCCAATAAAGAATTTATTATCTTAAACTTTGCTCATGGGGGTTATAAACAACCTCAACAGTTATTAATTCTCAACTACTTTTTGTCAATTGGTCAGGAATTAGACTTAGTGGTTAATATTGATGGTTTTAATGAAGTTGCATTACCACCATTAAATAATCAAGCATCTGTCCCAGTTTCCATGCCGAGTTTCCAACACATTCAACCCCTAACCGCCTTGGCTAATACTAATATTCCTGTCGTTTTAGCTTTGGCGGAAATGAACGAAACCAGGGAAAAATTAGTCCGTCAAATTCAGAGGTTAGAAAACTGTAAACTCGCCTCTTGTTACGCTTGGAATTCCTATCAAGTTAATCAACTCACTAGAAAATATCAAAGCCAGGTCGCAGCCTTAGATGCCATGCAGATTGAGTTACGCCAAAATGAAGATGATTTAGCCAATAGTTTAATTTCCATACCCCAAAATACCCAGGTTTTACCAGATGACATAGCCTTTGATAAAATGGTAGATATCTGGTTTAACTCTTCCCAAATGATTCATCAAACTTTAGCAAATAAAAATATCCCTTATTTTCATGTAATACAGCCTAATCAGTATCATCCCACCCAAAGAACTTTCACCGCCGAAGAAATTGCCATTTTTGATGATAACCCGTATATAGAAGGAGTTATACAAGGCTATCCTCGGTTACTTGCTAGAGGGGAAGATTTGCCAAATTTTGGGGTTAATGTTATCAATGCTGTGACAGTTTTTGACACCCAACCAGAAACGGTATATAGAGACAGTTGTTGTCACTATACACCCAGAGGTCAAGAAATCTTTACTGAATATATTGGCAATTCCATTGTTAACCGTCTCCAGTCAATAACCCCCTAAGTATTCGGCTATAACTTATATATGAGTTGCTAATGTTTGACAGTTTCGATGATTATCACCTCCTATTAATCTATGATAATGAAACACAAATTTAATCGCAAGCAAATCAAAGAAGTTGGGAAAATCACTTTAATTAACCTATTGTTGTTAGGGTTTTTTGTAGAATTGGGTTCCCTGGGTTTTTATTTAGTCCGCCATAACCAGTTATTTTATACTCGTCAACGACCAAGCATTGAAGAAATGGGTTTGAACCTAGAAGGTATGAGGATGGAAATTTCTATCGTAGAAAGACTACATCCCTATTTCGGATATGCACCTAAACCGGGTCCTGATTTTCGTCCGGGGTTCAAATATAATAACTATGGCTTTATTTCTCCATATAATTATCCCTTTGTGAAAACTAACGAAAATCAATTTATAGTGGGAGTGTTTGGGGGGTCAGTGGCTTCTAACTATTCTATCTATGAGATTCAAAATGGAATTTTAGAAACCAAACTTAGAGAAGTTCCTGGCTTAGAAAACAAAGAATTAATTATTTTATCCTTTGCTACGGGAGGTTATAAACAGCCACAACAGCTTTTGATTTTGAATTATCTGCTGTCTGTGGGTCAAGTGTTTGATATGGTGATTAATATTGATGGGTTTAATGAACTGGCTTTATCTAGTGTTAATAATGAACAAAAACTGGAATTGACAATGCCAAGTGCATCTCATATCCAACCTTTAACTAATTTAGGTAATCAGAGTTTATCTACGAAAGCCTTAGAAAGTTTACTGAAAATTAAGCAAGCTAAACCTCGAATTAATCAGGTTGTTTCTAACTTAAAAAATTGTCGGATGGCATCTTGTTATACTATCAACAATCTGGCTATCCAAGGATTAATTAAAGATTATTACCAGGAGGTTGCACGCTTTCAAAGATATCAACAAATTCCTGATGATGACGGCGGAGAAGGCAGCGTATTTTTATTTTATACTCAAGAGTCAGTTTTACCGGAAGAGAAAGCCTTGGCTAAAATTACTGATACATGGGTGAGAACTTCTACGGTGATGAATCATATTTTATCTGCGAAAAATATTCCCTATTTCCATATTCTGCAACCTAACCAATATCATGCCACTAATAGGGTTTTTAGTAGCGAAGAAAAAGCGATCGCATTTAGTGAGAATACCCCTTACCGCCAGCCTATTGTAGCAGGTTATCCTCTACTATTAAATCGAATTGCTGACTTGGAGGCGGCGGGGGTGACTATTTTTAATGGGGTCAATATTTTTGATGCTGCGCCAGAAATCATGTACATTGATAACTGTTGTCACTATACCCCGGCTGGTGAACATATCCTTTCGAGTTATGTGGCGGAAAGTATTAAAAATATACTTAATCAACGCCTAAACCCACCAAATCTTAACTTGGCTAATGAACCTCTAACTGACTAACAACAAGGAGGATTGATGATTCCCAATTTACAGCCAGAAGATACTATAAATTCCGATTATTTGGGATTCTTGAATCAGTTAGAAAAAACTGGTTTTTCGGGAGAGGTTAAGGGAGATTTTGCGACTCGTTTAGTAACCGCAACTGATAACAGTATTTATCAGATACTTCCCCAGGGAGTAGTTTACCCAAGAAACCATCATGATTTAGTGATTCTGTTTAAACTAGCTAATCAAACTCCCTATCAAAATATCACCTTTTCTCCCCGAGGAGGGGGAACCGGAACTAATGGTCAATCCTTATCTAGGGGAATTATTATCGATTGTTCTAAGTTTATGAATAACATCTTAGAAATCAATTTAGACGAGGGATGGGTCCGCGTTCAGCCTGGAGTAGTTTTAGACCAACTTAACTCATGTTTAAAGCCTCATGGTGTCTTTTTTGCTCCTTCGGTAGCGCCTAGTAATCGGGCGACTATTGGGGGAATGATTAACACTGATGCTTGTGGGAAGGGGTCGCGAATTTATGGGCGAACCAGTCCACACATTTTGGAGTTAGCCTGGGTGTTACCAGATGGCACTGAAAGCATTTCCACCCCTATGGATACTATAGCATTAAACCGCCTGAAAAAGCAAGGGGGGAGAGTGGGAAATATTTATAATCGTCTGGCTGACCTTCTCACGGAAAACGAAGAGAAAATCAATCAGGTATTTCCTCAACTGACCCGATTTATGACTGGCTATAACTTGGCTAAGGTCTATTCGGAGGATAAACAAACTTTTAACCTGAATTATTTATTAGCAGGGGCGGAGGGAACTTTAGGAGTTATCACGGAAGCCAAACTTAAACTTACCCCAATTCCCCAGGCGAAAAAACTACTGGTTATTCATTATGAAAGTTTTAATTATGCCTTGGAAGGGGCTATGGATTTATTGACCTCGGAACCAGGGGCGATCGAAACTATTGATGAGACGATTCTTAATTTGGCTAAACAGGATGAAATCTATGATGCAGTTAAGGATTTTATCCCGGCATCTGGGACTATAAATTTAGTGGAATTTGTGGGAGAAAGCGAGGCTGATATTCAACCCAAAATAGACTCAATTATTGGGAAAATTACAGGGGAAAATCAGGGGACAAATGGTTATTATTTGGCAAAGGATAATCAGGAAATTATTAATCTCTGGAAACTTCGTAGTAAGGGGGCGGGACTTCTGGGAAATCAACCGGGAAATCGTAAACCGATACCGTTTATTGAGGATACAGTGGTTCCTCCGGTGCATCTAGCTAAATATATTGGAGAATTGCGGGATTTATTAGCAGAATATAATCTGATTTATGGGATGTATGGTCATGTAGATGTTGGTTGTTTGCATTTGCGTCCGGCTTTGGATTTAAAGGTTCCCGCTGATGCAGAATTAGTCCGCGAATTATCCGATCGCATTGTGGCTTTAGTGCGTGAATATGGGGGAGTATTTTGGGGAGAACATGGTAAAGGTTTTAGGAGTGAATATACACCGGAGTTTTTTGGGGAGGAATTATATCAAGTTTTGCGAGAAGTGAAAACTATCTTTGACCCCAAAAACCGACTAAATCCGGGTAAAATTGTCACGCCTATAGATAGTTTAGATACGGTAGTTAAATTAGATTCACCCATGCGGGGAGAATTTGACCGCCAAGTTAATCCTAGCCAAATTAGTGAATATGAAGGGGCGTTTAACTGTAATGGTAATGGCGCTTGTTTTAACTTCGATCCTGATGATGTGATGTGTCCTTCCTATCGGGTAACTCGCGATCGCATTCATTCCCCAAAAGGGCGATCGAGTTTGTTGCGGGAGTGGCTAAGACTCCTAGAAAATCATGGTGATGAAATTACCGAAACTCCGACAACTTTAATAATGCGCCTCTGGAATACCCTCAAACACAAACAATGGCGGGGAGATTATGATTATTCCCAGGAAGTTTATGCAGCTATGAATGGCTGTTTATCCTGTAAAGCCTGCGCTAGTCAATGTCCCATTCATGTGAATATCCCGGACATGAAATCAAAGTTTTTATATCTTTATCATACTCGATATTTGCGACCCTTTAGAGATTATCTAATCGCCCATATAGAAACCCTGTCAAAGTGGCAATCTTTGCATCCAAAAATAGCCAATATATTAAGCCAAAATTCTCTATCAAAAGCGGCGACTAAAACTCTGTTAAATATGGTAGATCCTCCGGTAGTGAGTCATCCCACCCTCCAGGAAGGTTTACGGACGCGCCACCACCCCAAATTTAATCTGGATAGGCTGGAAAATTTAAGTGGGTCGGAAAAGCAATGTAGTGTGATTTTGCTACAGGATGCCTTTACCAGTTTTTATGAATCTTCCCTGGTATTAGCAGTCTATGATTTTCTGCATAAATTAGGATATAATGTTTATATACCCGATTTTTTCCCCAGTGGTAAACCCACCCATGTTAAAGGATTTTTGCGAGAGTTTAAAGCGATCGCTTCCCAAAACTGCCAATGGTTGCAACAATTAAAATCCCTAGAAATTCCCCTAATTGGCATTGAACCTAGTATAGTTTTAACTTATCGGGATGAATACCCGAAAATGCTTAATTTTAGTCAAGCCTTACCAACCATTAACTTACTGCAAGAGTTTCTGATAAAATATGGCGATCGCTTACCCAAACTCAGCGCCAATCAGCCTTATTTCCTGTTCGGACATTGCCAGGAAAAAACTGCCGTTTTAACCTCTCAAAAACAATGGCAACAGCTATTTGAAGCCATGGGATTAGAATTAAATATCATCAATACAAGCTGTTGCGGAATGGCGGGAATATATGGTCATGAAGCCGAACACTATCAGCAATCCCAAGAAATTTATAATAGTAGTTGGGGGCGAATTATCTCAACCATAGATAATCCCGATCAAATCTTAGTCACAGGTTATTCTTGTCGATCGCAAATTCACAGATTTAGTCATTTTACCCCCAATCATCCTATCCAAGCATTACTAAAATTACTGTAAATCCAGAGGTATGGTGAAAATTGATGACCTTGATCAATACTAAGATACGCTTAATATCCCTTGATGTATTTAGAGGTATAGCGATCGCCGCCATGATACTGGTGAATAACCCCGGAAGCTGGGGTTATATGTATCCGGTATTGCAACACGCCCAATGGCATGGCTGCACTCCCACCGATGTAGTTTTCCCCAGTTTCCTATTAATTGTGGGAGTAGCGATCGCCTTTTCCCTGTCCAAATTTTCCCCAGAACATCGTTTAGGTGGCGACGGAGTACCCCCATCAGTTTATAGTCGAATAGGGCGGCGATGTCTGCTACTGTTTCTCTTGGGGTTAATCCTAAATGGTTTTCCCAACTATGACCTAGCCAATATCCGGATCATGGGAGTATTACAACGAATAGCGATCGCCTATGGACTAAGTGCGATCGCCATTTTAAACCTCTCCCGACGGCAATTGTGGCTAATTTCCATTTTCACCCTCATAGGTTACTGGCTGGCTATGACCATGATTCCCGTACCTGGTTATAGCCCAGGCAACCTATCACCAGAAGGCAACTTAGGCGCATTCATAGACCAGACAATTTTAGGTTCCCATCATTTGTGGCGAGGCGGTCCCTACGACCCAGAAGGATTATTTAGCACCGCACCCGCTACAGTTACCGTAATCATCGGCTATCTTACCGGAGAATGGCTAAAATCCCAACCCCGCAATAGTCTCACCGTCATTAACCTAGTAATGTTTGCCCTCAGTAGCCTTGTGGTCGGCTATTTGTGGGGGATATGGTTTCCCATTAATAAGGCACTGTGGACCAGTTCCTATGTATTAGTGACCGCCGGGTGGGGACTGCTATTATTAGCCTTCTGTTATGGGGTCATAGAAGTTAAAAACTGGCGACGGTGGGGGAAACCTTTTGAAATCATGGGAGTTAATGCCATATTTCTATTTGTGGCTTCCGGCTTACTGGCCAGGATATTAATACGGATCCGGGTAGGTAGCGAACCCGTTAGCCCGAATCTGAAAACCTGGATCTATGAAAATATATTTGTATCCTGGGCTGGATTCCTCAATGGATCGCTGATGTATGCTGTAGCTACAGTCATATTTTGGTGGGCGATCGCCTATATCATGTATAATCGTCGGTGGTTTCTGAAAGTCTAGGCACAGAAAATCGCTACAATAGATCAACAGTATCTATTAACAGTCTTAGCAGCACGTTATGATTCCAACCGTCATCGAACAATCAGGCCGTGGTGAACGCGCCTTTGATATTTACTCCCGACTCCTGCGCGATCGCATCGTGTTTCTAGGAACCCAAGTTAACTCAGATGTTGCTAACTTAATTGTCGCTCAACTGCTATTTTTAGACGCAGAAGACCCCGAAAAAGATATTTATCTATACATCAACTCCCCAGGTGGGGGGGTTAATGCGGGATTAGGCATCTTTGACACCATGAACCATATTCGTCCTGATGTCTGCACCGTCTGTCTGGGACTAGCAGCCAGTATGGGGGCATTTCTCCTCAGCGCCGGGGCTAAAGGAAAGCGTTACAGCCTCCCCCACTCCCGGATTATGATTCACCAACCCCTCGGAGGCGCACAAGGACAAGCTACTGATATTGAAATTCAGGCCAGAGAAATTCTCTATCTGAAACGGCAACTTAACGAAAATCTCGCTAAACACACCAGCCAACCCCTATCCCGTATCGAAGAAGACACAGAAAGGGATTTCTTTATGTCTGCTGAAGATGCGGTTAATTACGGCCTCATCGATCAAGTTATTAGTCGCCGTCCTTCTGCATCTAATCCGGTTGACAGTTAATATAGAACATTGCACAGTCGAAAGCCCCTCTCCCTCTGGGCTCTAATGTAGGGGTGGAGCCCCGCTAGTTCCTCGCCTGCCACCCAGAAGCCCTCTAGGGTTGGGGGTTGGCGGGGGAACTATCAAACATTCTAAATCGATTGTAAATAGTGTAAAAAGTCCAGCAATTCTTCAGAAGTTAACTGGTGGCGCGATCGCTTTCCGTAGGTCTTGAGTAGATGTGTAGAACCCTGTTCCGCTGTCCAACCTAACCTTCGTAACTCAATATTGGTTTTGGCAATATCGTCAGACAGATCATCATTATAGGGAATCTCTAGGGAAACCTTAACAGATGGCGGTTATGGCTGATGAATAATCCTATTTTCTGAGGTTTCTAGTTCATCGCTGGGCAAATGGGGCAGAGAAGCCCCTCGCCCTTTGGTTGAGGGCTGGTTCTGGGTAGTGGTAGCATCAGGTAAAGATTGAGACCCGGCTGGAGGTTTAATATAGGTGGCAGATAGCCACTCATCAGAAGGCATAGCCATCGAGTCAAGCCCCAGAGTTTCGCCGCCAGTGGTGAGTGAGTCCACAGCAGACTGATTTGGTGTACTAGGGACAACGGGAGGCGGTAAAGTATCTGACAATATGGGGAAATCAGCCTGGGGTAAATTCTGCCTGATTTTCTGTAACCCCAAATCCAAACACTTTAGCGATCGCTCTCTGGCTCTATCCTCAGCCAACTCCACAGTTTCAGCCATACCCAGTCCCGATGCCAGAGTTACCCCTGCTACCTGTACCAATACCCGAACAATATATTGATTGTTCTCAATAGCAATTAACTCCAAGATAAGTCCCCCAGTGGGATAGCGGCTTCTAAATTGAGTCAACATAATCTTAGATTAAGGTGATAGCATATAATTAGCTCGAATGTGGTGGCCGACGCAGCCCGTCTGCCCCTGACAACACTTTTCCACCTGTGGGGCATCGTTGTACATCCCCCCCTTAGCATTTTTTTGTAAGGTTGCCGAGCGCTCTTAACTCAAATTGTATCACTGTCTTTCTGGGGTGATTCGTCTTGGCATGGTGGGAAAAAGTGAGTCCTGGAAAAGTGGCTGAAACTAACAAAGGCAGAAGTTGCGTTAGAACCACCCATAGCCATCGACATCACATCACGAAGGAAAATCGCTACATGGAATTTTCAATCGCTACACTGTTAGCCAACTTCACAGAGGATAAATCTGTAGCCCCCAAGGCCCTAGAAAAAAAACTGACCTCTGATGAAGAGAGTCTGCGAAAATTTCAGATCGCCATTGATGCCCTAGAGCGGATTGGCCTTTTGGAAAAAGATAAGGGCCGCTATCGTCGCATAGAACAGGAGAGTATTGTAGAAGCCAAATTGCGATGTTCCAGCAAAGGCTTCTGCTTTGCGATTCAAGACGCGGAAAGTGCCGAGGATGTCTACATCCGGGAAAGTCACCTGAGTACCGCCTGGAATGGCGATCGCGTCCTGGTGAGAATTATTAAAGAAGGCTCCCGTCGTCGTTCCCCCGAAGGAGAAGTCTACCTAATCCTAGAACGAGCTAACCCCTCGGTACTCGCTCGCGTCAAGCAAACCAAAAAAGGATATCGCGCGGTTCCCTTAGATGACCGATTGCTGTTTGAAATGAATCTGGTTAACCCCCCAGAGGAACTCGTTGATGCTGTCGATCACCTAGTTCATGTCGAAGTAGTGCGCTATCCCCTGGGTATTCATCGCCCTGTTGGTAGGGTGGTACAAGTTCTGGGTTCTGATGCTGAGGAAGCAGAAGACCTAGATATTGTCTGTTGTAAACATGATTTACCCCGGTCCTTTCCCAAAACTGTACTACAGGAAACCGAAATCCTCCTAGCTGCTAGTGCTACCCTCAAAAAGAGCGACCTGGAAAATAGACTGGATCTGCGCGACGAGCCCACTCTTTCCTTTAGCCCCGATTTGGGCAATCCTGAATTTTCAGTCCTCAAGCCAGAAGACGAACCCGCTCAATATACCATTGACCACGCCCTCAGCCTGAAAGAAACCGATTCGGGGAACTGGAAATTAGCCATTCATATCGCCGATAGCTCCCATTATATTCAACCAGACACCGCTTTAGATCGCGAAGCCAGGCGGCGAGGTATCGGCATTTACTTGGCTGATAAATATATCCCTATTCTTCCGGCTTCCCTTAGCTGCGATCGCATTTCTTTAGTTCCCGGAGAAGATCGCCTCGCTTTATCCATCATGATTGAACTAGGTCCGACTGGAAAAATCCTAGAATATGAAATTCAGCCTAGTATCGTCCGCGTTGACCGACAAATAACATATCAGGAAGCCCAAAGCATTCTTGATGGCGAATCTTCCGAAGATAATCGCATTATAGAAGACCTCCTAGAAGTCAGTCGCGCCATTCGACAAATGCGGGAGTTGCGCGGTGGTTTTGAAATGAACCTTCCTGATACCCATTGTCATTTTAATGATGAAGGGGAACTTGGGCCCATGATTTCTGGCACCAAATTAGTGTCTCAGGCCATGGTATCCGAGTTGATTATTTTAGCTAATCAGGTAGTCGCCAGCCACTTGCAATCTCTTGGTGTTCCCGCTATCTATCGCGTTCAAGGCTCCCCAGACCCCGCTGATGTCGCTGAATTGGTCAAGTTGTCGATTCATCTCGGTTGTGAACTTGATATTGATGATGAAGCCGAAATTCAACCCCAAGATTTTCAAGCATTTACCCAAGCCATTAAAAACACTCGAGCCGAGAGGGTATTAACTTATCTGCTTGAAGATAGTCTCAAGCCTACTGTTTATAGTACAGTTCCTAAACTGCATTTTGGCTTGGCATTACCCGCCTATACTCACTGTACCTCACCCATTTCTCGCTATTGTGACCTGCAAATTTGTCGGGTTCTCAAAGCCGTATTTGAGGAAGGACGCGATCGCCGTTCCAGTCGTTCTAAAGAACCAGTTAACCTCCATCATTCCTCATCAGAGGGTAAAATTTCCTGGAATGTCTTACCTCCAGAGTTACAACATGATCTCGAAACCCAGTTAACTCAACTCGTCGTTCACCTCAGCGAAAGGGAAAGCGTGGCGGCTGATGCTGAGGAAGACCTAGAGGGACTCAAAAAAACTGGGTTTATGAAAGAACGCACAGGTCAAACTTTTGTAGGTTTGATTACTGGGGTTCAGTCCTATGGCTTTTTTGTCGAGATTGAACTAGAGTCTCCTGGTGGTTCAACTCTCAGGGTAGAAGGGTTAGTTCATGTGTCTTCCCTTAAAGATGACTGGTACGAATACCGTTCCCGTCAGCAAACCTTAGTCGGTCGCAAAAACCGCAATCAGTACCGTCTTGGCGATAATGTGGAAGTTCAGGTCAAGAGTGTAGACTACTACCGTCAACAAATCGATTTGGTTGCTGTTGGTGGCGGTAGCGAAGCTATTGATGAACACGAGGATAGCTTTTAACTTCCCTATTTCCGTGGGGTGCGTCAGACCAGAAAATGCCGATAAAAACCGATAATTTTAGGCTGACGCACCATCAGACTCTGGTTTTGGGGGCGGGTTAATTAAGCTGACTG
>NZ_JARPLC010000045.1:0-19374 GCF_032350395.1 Limnospira sp. PMC 289.06 | reverse complement strand
CCCCTATTTCCGTAGGGTGCGTCAGACCAGAAAATGCCGATAAAAACCGATAATTGTAGGCTGACGCACCATCAGACTCTGGTTTTGGGGGCGGGTTAATGAAGCTGACTGGTGCCAAGTCTAATTAACTCCCGAACCCGCCCCTACATGATATCGCCCTCTCCCAGGGGTAGAGGGAGGAATAATTATCAATTATCTATTGTCCATTATGGGGTGGTGGCTATCAGTCCTAGGTGATGTTATTATTAATAGACTACTCCTAGGCTGATCACTAAAGAAGGAGCGGGGTGTTGATATTTGGGCTCTGAAGTAGACAGATTTTATGAACTTATCTCTGCAAAAAAAAGTCTTGTTTGGCTTTGTGGTTTCTTCTGTTTTACTACTGATAGTTACTTACAGTGGCTATCACACTTCTAAGCAATTGGCTAATCTGAAAGAATGGGAAATACATACTAAGCAAGTATTAAGATTTTTGGAGGAAATTTCGACAGATTTATCAGATGCAGAAACCGGTCAAAGGGGTTTTTTGCTAACCCTAGAACCAGAATATTTAGAACCTTATAATCAGGCAGTTAAAGAGATTGATCAAGATTTATCCGTTCTCATATCTTTGACCAGAGATAATCCGACTCAGCAAAAACATCTTGATGATTTATCCACATTAATTTCCCAAAAATTAGAGGAACTTCAAATGACAATTGAACTGGCTAAATCTGGGAATACTCAAACAGCAATTGAATTGGTTAAAACCCATCATGGCAAAAATTTAATGAATGAAATCAGGCAGATTTTAGATACTATGAAAGATGAGGAAGAAAGATTGTTTGAGATTCGGTCAGATGCTACGGATGAATTAATTAAAAATACTTTCTTGGTCTTCGGTATAGGAATAGTTTTTGATTTAGGATTACTGTCCGCTCTTTATTTGGTAATATATCGGGAAATTCATCATAAACAAATCGCTCAACAACAGTTAATTTCCTTAAACAAAGCTGCTTTTAGATTTGTGCCACAAGAGTTAATTAAAATTTTAAATAAAGATAGTATAATCGATGTTAATTTGGGGGACTATACCGAACAAGAAATGTCTATAATGTTTTCAGATATTCGTGACTTTACATCCATAAGTGAACGGATTTCTCCCCAAGATAATTTTAATTTAATTAATGCTTATCTTTCCCGTATGGCACCATTAATTAATGAACATTATGGATTTATTGATAAATATATTGGTGATGGTATTATGGCGCTTTTTGGTCGGAGTCCAGATGATGCTGTACAAGCTGCTATTTCTATGTTATCAAGTTTAAAGGAATATAATAAACTGCGAAATGAGTCTGGCTATATTCCCCTAAAAATAGGCATAGGAATTAATACGGGAAAATTGATATTAGGAACAGTAGGATACCATAATCATATCGAAGGTACTGTGATTAGTGATGCTGTTAATTTGGCTTCCCGAATTGAGCAACTAACTAAAGTTTATCGAGTTCCTTTATTGATATCAGAGTCTACATTTGTGAAGCTCAAACATCCCCATAACTATGGGATTCGTTTGGTTGATAAAGTTCAGGTTAAAGGGAGGTCAGAAATTGTGAAAGTTTACGAGGTTTTTAATCATGATTTCTTCCCGGAATTATCAGCCAAACTATCTAATTTATCAGTATTTTCGGAAGGGGTTTCACTCTATCATCAGCAAAATTTTCAGGAGGCTTTTAAGGCTTTTCAAGACTGTTATCATCAAAATCCCAATGATTCGGTTGTCCAAGTTTATTTGCGGCGTTTAAAAGGTGATTTATTAAGGTGAAATAATTTTCATCATAAGATTACCACTTTTTTGGAAATGGTAGGGGACTGATTGAATTTCGACAGCATATTTTAAAGCTGTTAATTGCTGAATTAATCTTGGTAAAAATCTGGGAGTATCTCCCCCAATACTAACTAGGGGAAACAGAAGAACCATACTGGCTACCCGGCATAATTCTAGAATAGCATCTCGATGGAACTGTTGGGAAAGTCGATCGCTATAGGAAAAGAGAAAATGAGCCGATAAAGCTCGGTCAAACTGACGGTCAGCAAAAGGCAAATGCGGCAGTTCTGCGTCGATATAACGCCCGGTTTGTCGTCCTTGGGCAAAATCCGCCAAAAACTCATTCATCGCTTCTTGGCGGACCTGTGCGAGGTGTTCTGGGGATTTTATTTGATGCCAGATGTAGTCTTCCCGGTTAGCTTCTACCTGTTGGATAACCATAGGCAAAACCAATTGAATGCGATCGCTAATTTGGGCAGAGGAAAACCGATAAAGAGGGTCACAGGAAGCCACAGAATAACCCCGACGGGTCATCACCGCATTAAAACTCGCCGGACCCCCAGCACAGTCCAAATAAGAGTAGTGCAAATCATCCTCACTCAGAGCAAACATTTGCAAATACTCATCAAAACTGCGTCCCCAAGGAATCACTTGATCAACCGTAAATCCCATAATTTTGCCTAGTTCCCAAAACTCCTAAATCATGACACCCCAAACACCCACCTTGTCGCATTTCCGATAGTTAGAGAATCGTCGGGCGTGGCGGTAGTGCTTGGGAAAATGCCACAAAAAAACAGGGGTGAGGCTGAGAAATTACAGATCACCCCTGTCAGATAATCTAGGCAACGTTTTCGTTACTTTCGTTGGCCACCCGTTCCTTAAAGGCTTTCCCAGCTGAGAAAGCTGGAACAGTAGTAGCAGGAATAGTCATCGGTTGTCCAGTGCTAGGGTTACGGCCCTCACGAGCCTTGCGGTGGCGAGCCTCAAAAGAACCAAAGCCCACCAGAGTGACCTTTTCCCCATCAGCTACAGCATCCATGATGCACTCACAGATAGCCGAAATAATCGCATCTGCTTGTTTTTTGGTAACACCCGCCTTGATAGATGTTTCCTGAACCAACTGCTCTTTATTCATCGAAATACCTCCAGAATCATTTTCAGTGGGTGATTTTGCCCTAATTATGGCTGTTCTAACACAGACTTATCAGAGATTGACAAGTATATACCTTAAAATTCTCTGTAGTTTCACCCAGAAGGCACTAGAGAATGGTTTTTTCGTTGCACTGAGCCGAAAACACTACCATCAGGTTTAGCCGGTAGGTCTTCGGCACAGATTGGCATTTCCACGGTCAGGATACAGCATACAACAGCATTAAGGGCAATTTTAACCATCACCCCAGGCGAGATTACTCAATTCCCTCAATGCGGTCTTCAACCTCTTGGTATAACTCCCGGAGGCGATCGAGATTTTCTTCGCTAGTTTCCCAATAGCCCCGGCCATTAACCTCCAGCAGAGTTGTCACCATTTTACGGAAAGAGTGGGGGTTAAGATTCATCAGACGTTGCTGCATGGCCTCGTCCTTGATAAAGGTTTCGTTAGTTTCCTCATAAACCCAATTATCCACAGCCCCAGCGGTGGCACTCCATCCCATTGTATTAACCAGACGCTTAGACAACTCTCGCACACCCTCATAACCATGAGAAAGCATCCCCTCATACCATTTAGGGTTGAGCATCTTCGTCCGTGCGTCTAGGCGCACAGTTTCCGAGAGAGTCCGCACTTGAGCGTTAGCGGTAGTTGTATCGGCGATATAGGAAGCCGGTTGTTTCCCGTCTTTACGCAAGCTGGCGATGGTTTTGGTGGGGTCAGAGTCGAAATAGTGGGAAACGTCAGTTAAGCTAATTTCCGAAGAATCCAAGTTTTGGAATGTGGCATCAGCAGTTTTTAGGGAAGCCTCAAACATCTGACGGTTATCACCCATCATCCCCGGATTATCGGAATTAAAGGCAAAAGACTTGCGGTTTAAATACATTTCCTGCAATTCTGCCTCACTTTCCCAGGTGCTATTTTCCACAGCCAGGTTAACATTAGCGGCATAGGAACCGGAAGCATTAGAGAAAACACGGGTAGCAGCCTGTCGGAGGTTGATACCTAGCTCGGCGGCTTGTTGTAGGGCGTGTTTGCGAACAAAGTTCATTTCCAGGGGTTCATCGGCTTCGGCGGCCATTTTAATGGCTTTATCGAGCAGATTCATTTGGTTGATGAACAGGTCGCGGAACACTCCCGAACAGTTAATCACTACGTCAATGCGAGGGCGGCCCAATTCTTCAAGGGGGATTAACTCCAACTTGTTGACGCGACCCAAAGCATCGGGAACTGGTTTAGCCCCGACCATCCACATAACCTGGGCTAAGGATTCGCCATAGGTTTTGATATTATCAGTTCCCCAGAGAACAACTGCAATGGTTTCTGGGTACTGACCGCCGTTTTCCATTTTTTGCCGCTCTAGGAGTCGGTCTACGACGATTTGAGCGGATTTAACTGCGGCTACGGTGGGGATAGACTGAGGGTCGAGGGCGTGCATATTCTTCCCAGTGGGGAGAACGTCGGGATTGCGAATGGGGTCGCCGCCAGGTCCGGGAAGGATATATTCCCCTTCCAAAGCGCGCAGCAAGGCTCCTAATTCGTTATCGGCGCAAACCTGTTTTAAGCAAAATTCCAGATACTCAAACAGGGGTTTCATGGGTTCGGGGTCGATCTGGGTGTAGCCTAAGTCGTGTAAGGCTTGTAACCAGGGTTCTTTTTTACCCATGTTAAAGAAGTTGAGTTGGGAGATTTTGGAAACTCGGCCCTCTGCGTCGGTTTGCTCTTGAACTAAAGCAGCGATCGCCGCACGGGTAGCATTTGTGATGTGCTGCAACAGGTCAACGTCGGCGAGAATGCCTTGGTTACTGTTGCGGTAGAGTTCCTCAATATCCCGATTGATGCTATTGGCGATAATCCGAGGTAAACTGACGATCCCTTCTTCTTCGCGGTCTAAGCTGGCAATATTGACCAAGGTGGCGATCGCCTCTTCAGCGCTCGGAGGCTTACCAATAACGTGCAACCCACAAGGAAGCAGGCGAGACTCAATTTCCATCAGTTTCCGGTAAACCTGTCCCACCACATTATCGCGTTCTTCCTGGGTCAGTTCGCCTGGGTCTTGTTCCGGGAGAGCCACATCCTGATCCAAGTTCACCATACGGGATTTTTCGATAATGGTGCTGACAATTTGCACACCGCGACCACTATCTTTAAGAGTTTGGTAAGACCCAATCAACTCGTTAAGTTCCTGCAAACCCTTATAGAGTCCCGCATTTTCCGCCGCCGGAGTCAGATAAGAGATAGTTTCCGCATAGCTACGGCGTTTAGCAATAGTCGCCTCACTGGGGTTATTAGCAGCGTAATAGTACAGGTTAGGAATAGTACCAATCAGGTTATCCGGGTAACATTCCCCAGACATTCCCATCTGTTTTCCAGGCATAAATTCTAGGGAACCGTGGGTCCCAAAGTGCAGCACAGCATCCGCGCCCCATACCTGTTCTAGGTAGGTGTAGTAAGCCGCGAAACCGTGGTGAGGACTCGCAGACCGGGAGAACAGCAAACGCATGGGGTCCCCTTCATAGCCGAAGGTCGGTTGTACCCCGATAAACAGATTTCCGAAGGATTTTCCGTAAACTAACAGATTCTCCCCATCCGTGTTCAGGTGTCCCGGAGGTGGTCCCCAGTTTTCGTGCAGACGTTCCGAGTAGGGAGTCAATCGCTCATATTGTTCTACCGACATTTTATAGGCGATATTCAGTTCTGGGCTTTGATATTGAGCAGTAGCATCATGGATGACCTGCTGCATTAAAGCACTGGGAGACTCTGGGATTTCGGGGATATCATAACCGTTATTTTTTAAGGCTCTCATCACCTCATAGATAGAACCGAATACGTCCAAATAGGCGGCGGTTCCGACGTTCCCTTTATCGGGGGGGAAACTGAAAATGGTAATGGCGACTTTTTTATCAAGTTTTGGTTTTTTCCGCAGGTTAGCCCATTTCAGCGCCCGCTGACAGATGGCTTCGATGCGGTCTTGGAGGGCGATCGCCTTTCCGGTGGCTCCGTCCCTTCCCGACACAATAATTGGCTCAATAGCCCCATCCAATTCCGGGATAGCAATTTGTAGGGCGACTTGGATCGGATGTAACCCTAGTTCGCTTTCTTCCCATTCTTCCGTAGTTTGGAATACCAGGGGTAGGGCTACCATATAGGGACGGTTGAGCCGTTTTAGGGAGTCGATCGCTTTCGGGTGGTCTTGGCGAGCCGGACCTCCCACCAACGCGAACCCCGTCAGGGAAACCACGATATCAACCAGAGGTTGAGCCGGAATGCCTTTGGGTGGCGTATCCCAGAAGTAGGTATCTACAGGCTTGGAAAAGTCCAGACCTCCCGCAAATACTGCCACCACTCGCGCCCCCATAGCTTCCAGTTCCTGCACCATAGCCACATAATGGGCATCATCTCCCGTGACTAGGTGGGTACGTTGCAGCACCAAGCCTACACAGGGTGCTAGGGGGTCTTTAGTGTCATCGGGGATATCTTCGCGCCCGTTATACCAATTCAGATAGTCATTGACATCCTCGAACATTTTGGGAGCCAGGGGATGCCAAATTCCCATATCGGGATAGGTGACAGGTTCGGCAAAGTGCAGTTTTTCTTGGCCCTTAAAAACATATTTCTCTGCCAACATGAGCAGGAAGTTTTCCAGGTTTTCTGGAGAACCACCCAGCCAATATTGGAAACTCAGCATAAAGTTCCGCGCGTCCTGAGCCTTATCAATAGGCATATATTTCAGGACTTTGGGGAGGGTTTGCAGAAGTTTCAGCATTCCGTCCTGGAAGGAGGAACCGGATTTTTCCTTCCGTTTTTTCATGAACTGGGCGATCGCACTTTTGCTCTGTCCCAGTTGTGCCATGGAGAAGCTGCCCATTTTGTTCAGGCGCATTACCTGTGGCATGGAAGGGAACACCACCGCCACATCCAAGCGATCGCGGTAGGGAGTTACCGCTTCCACTACTTTATCAGCTAAATCTTCGATAAAGATTAATGAGGCGATGAAAACATTGGCCTCGGCTAGGTCTTTTTTCAGGTTTTCGTAATTTTCCGGGTCCCGCAGTTCCTCGATCAGATAACCACTGATCTCGATCGCCAAGTTCGGGTTTTTTTCATTTATAGCCCGCACTGCTGCTGACAAAGCGCTCTGGTACTGGGCCTCTAGCACGATATAGACGACTTTTAAACGTGATCGTCCGTTGAGGGAATCAGGTTTAATGTGTCTAACGGTAGGCTTGACGTAGGTAAACATATTTAGTGTTCGTTCCTCGGTGTTCTGCTCTAAAGCTGTCTGGATAGGTAGACTATTGTGGATCAGCGATCGATCCCGTCAACATTTGGCAACGTCCTACATGGGATGCCGTCCCGCTAGGAGACAACCCTGATGACTTCACCATTGAGTATTATTACCAGAAAATGAGCCAAAGTGGTTAGTGGAAGCCACTTTTTGACACAATTCGACAAAATTTTGGCCAATCTTTGCAACAAAAATTTATAAATTGCCCAGTTAACAGTCTTGATTATATACACAAGTGTTAAATTTTATGATCTAGGATAAAGTTTTCTATATAAAGTTTGACACCTCTTATGACTGTACCAAGAACTATTTGTCTGGGCTTCTTAGCAGTAATTGCGATCGGCACATTCTTATTATGGATGGATGATACCATTTATCACAGTAGTTTTGGCAATCCTATTACCGCACTATTTCTCGCCACTTCTGCCGTCTGTGTCACGGGTTTATCAGTTGTTGATGTTAGCAATTTTTATTCCTTTTGGGGGCATTTTTGTTTACTTAGCTTAGTGGAAATTGGAGCCTTGGGCTACATGACCGCCAACACCATGCTTCTGCTATTAATTGGCAGAAAATTTGGACTCCGAGATAAATTAGCACTCCAAAAATCTTTGGATACCGCCGGAATCGCTGGAGTCATGCCACTGCTCAGATCTATTATAGCGACCATGGCCTTATTTCAAATTGCCGGAGTTATCTTATTAATGATGGTTTTTCTTCCGGATTATGGCTTAAAAAATAGTCTGTGGCTGGCTATATTTCATAGTGTAAATGGCTTTAATAATGCCGGATTTAGCTTATTGGAAGAGAGCTTAGTTGATTATGTATCCTCTCCCATCGTCAATATAACAATGAGTATTTTAATTATTTTTGGTGGTTTAGGATATCAAGTAATCATGGAACTTTTTTTGTGGATTAAAACTACATTAAATAAAGAACCAATGCGTCGGGATTTTTCTCTACACTTTAAAGTCGTCACCAGTACCACTATAATTCTGCTATTTTCCGGGTCTTTCCTCTTTTTTATCACCGAATTTAATAATCCTCAAACCTTGCAGAGTTTAACCATATTTGGCAAAATGCAAGCAGCCTGGTTTCAATCTGTCACCAGCAGAACCGCTGGATTTAACACCATATCTATAGGAGATATGACATATTCATCAATTTTGATTACTATGATCCTAATGTTTATTGGTGCTAGTCCAGGAAGTACAGGAGGCGGCTTAAAAACCACTACATCAAGAATATTGGTAAACTGCACAAAAGCAGCCCTACAAGGTCGAGATGAAGTCTTATGTTATCAGCGCAAAATTCCCTCCCCTTTGATTTTAAAAGCCGTCGGAGTTTTGGTCGGTTCCATTACTGTGGTTTGTGTAGCCACATTATTAATTGTGATTATGCAACCAGAATTAGGATTTGGTAGCATCTTTTTTGAAATTGTCTCAGCCTTTGGAACCGTAGGTCTGTCTACTGGCATCACTGGAGATTTTTCCATGCTGAGTCGATTAATTATTATTGCCACCATGTATATTGGTCGGGTGGGAGTATTATTGCTAATGTCTGCGGTTTTGGGCGATCCTCAACCCTCATCAATTGATTATCCAGAAGAAAACCTATTGGTGGGTTAACTATTGATTCTCTACCAGGTAAACTATAGAAATGGTAAAATAAAAAGATTATTCTTTCCATAGGATTGTTAGTAAATCATGAATCTTTCATCTCTTAACTTTTTTCGGAATTTACGCGCCGAAAAACAACAATTTGCAGTCATTGGCTTGGGTCGCTTTGGACAGGCGGTTTGTTCGACTCTCAATGCTTCAGGTTATGAAGTTCTCGCGGTTGATAATGATGAAAAAAGGGTCAATGCGGCTTTAACCGATCGCATTGCTACCCATGCTTTACTATTAGACTCAACCGAAATGTCAGCCTTGCGAGAGGCGGGAATATTTGAACTAGACACCGTAATTGTCGCCGTCGGGAGTTTCCTGGCTGAAAGTATTACCACCACCCTTAACCTCAAAGAAGCCGGGGTGGCGAATGTGGTAGCTAAGGCTTCCTCGGAAACCCATGTTAAATTGTTAAAAAAAGTGGGTGCAGATTTAGTTGTGTTCCCCGAAAGACAAATGGGACAGGAGTTGGCGCGACTACTGACTAAGCCTAGACTGGTGGATCAGTTTGAACTAGACCCGGATCATAGTATTGTAGAAATGGTGGTTCCTGATGATTTTGATGGTAAAACGATCGCTCAATTAGAACTCCGTAGCAAATACGGTTTGAACCTCTTGGCTATACGCAGTGAAAATCAAACACTAGAAATAAATCCCCTACCCAACAAACGTTTAAAGAAGGGGACTATTATGGTGGTTTTGGGGTCAAACCAGGATATTAACCGACTTCCAGTTTAAGGGAATTATTCCTTACCAGGATTGGACTGGGGAATGATTTTCCCTAAACTCAGATCATCTAAATCAATTCCCTGAGACCCTCGTTGCTCTAATTGATCTAATACACGGGTGAACTGAAACCATACCGAACCCGCCATCATTATGGTGACGGGAACGGATAAGGCGTAAGCCACACGGCTAGAAATTGCAAATATCTGCAAACAGGAAGCTAAGAAAACACAGATCCCTACTGCGGAAGCTAAATAGGGGGCGAGCATCCTAAATCCCCGTAATTGGGCGATCGCACGACTAGATTTATTAACTTTCCAGTCCTTTACCAGTTGCTTGAGGGTCGCCACAAAGGGAATACAGCAGATAATACCAACCCATAAGCCAGCAGCTAACAGAAAATATGGCGGATCGTACATTATGATAATTCCATCGAATTGCTTGATATAGCAATCCTAAATGATTTGTCACCCAATAGGCGATCGATTTGTCAACCGCATACACCACACCAATCAACACCCCAGAACTCATCATTACTGAGAACTTCAGAGTCTGGGATGTTTGACCAAATATGCAAAAACCTAAGCCTCAACCGGAGACTTAGGAATTGCTGGCTTGAGCAGATAGCATCTGTTTTAGCTTTTCTAATTCATTCGCCCAGCGAGGGTCAGGCTGAATGGACTCGGGGTTACTACTAGAATTGGCGTTAGAAGACCCTTGTTGATTCCGATTAGATTTTTTCTTCTTACCACCACCACTTTTTGTGGGTGCAGAAGTTGGGCTAGAAGTGGGAGACTGGTTAACAGCACCAGGCGTAGCTGTAGCTGTAGCCGTAGCCGTAGCCGTAGCCGTAGCACCATCAGAACCACGACCCTCTTCAGACTCTGGTTTGTTTTTCTTACGAGGTTGCGCCCTTTCAATTTTTAGCGCATTGTCCCCGAACATAAAGCCGTTGTACTTCTCAACGATTTGATCTGCTAAATCATCACTTTGGACGGTGACAAACCCGAAACCACGACATTTTCCAGTCTTGCGATCGGTTATTACTTTAGCCGAAATCGTGTCGCCTTCCTCTGCAAATACAGCTTGCAATTCTTTGCGATCGAGTTCTTTGGGTAAATTACCAACATACAATCTAACGGACATTAGTGATACCTCCAGTAGGAAAAATTTGATATTTGAGTTGAAAAATCCTGTTGAGTTCAGACCACGTTAATAAATCATCATGATTAAACTCAGCCTTGACTTGACTTAAAAGACAAATTGGTGTTACTTCCAGCCTTAACTCATTGAGTATGATCATTGGCTTCAATATATAAATGAGTTTCTTGGCTGGCTGGGATTAGCAGCCTCAAATATCCAAAAGATTGAGATTGATTTGAACGGTCGAGTGAGATTTGAGTCATGCTTCAAAAATATCTGCTATAGCTGTTCCTATCACTTTTGTCAATAGGTTTTAAGTTTAGGGTTTCTATAGCTACGATCGCAGTAACTAATGTCAAAGGAATTCAACTTCAAACCTGTTAAATGCTTCTTTAAGTTTAGTATGTTTTGGCGAAACAAAATCACAAATTTTATGGAACGACTAACTTGTTTGGCAACCTTTGCAGTCAGATCACTGCCGCAACTGATGATCTACATAGACTTTTGCCATTGCTAAGACCACAGTAGTAGCAGACCATCTTTCAACATATCACAGATATCGCCTATGTTCACGATGTTAACAAATGTAACACTGTTTGGGACAAAATGCAAACTTGAGATATTAGAAATTCTAATGTTAATTGTATTTAAAGTCTACCGCTGGAAATGATACTAGCTCCCCAAAAGGCTAGTGATCCGGCTAGAATGACTGACCACAAGGGATGTCCGCCATAGATACGGCGACGATCTGCCAGATTTTCCAGTTTTTCTATATCAATCCAGGGAGTAGCCCCCCGTCGCCACCATCCAGTTATTTTAACGGAATTACCAATTAAGTCGGTGGGATGGATAGATTTGGGCCAGAAGTTAGCCACAGGTGTCCACTGGGGGATATAGTGGAGGGGAACTATACCGGTGGCGGTTTTTAACAGGAGCTGTTGACCCATGATATTACTAATTCCCGACCGTCCGATTAACTGACCTTCTATACAAATGGGTTTGTTGTCGATGGGGATACTGTCGGGATTACAGTATAAATCGCGGAGATTGGGATTGTGAATGATGGCGGCGGGTTTAATGTCTGGGAAAAAGTGATTATTTCTCCAAAATATACCTAAACTGATACCAATGGGAACACAACCCCACAAAATAGCCCTATCCCCAAATAACCATTCTAGTTGCCAAATCCCTAGCTTGCCGAAAATTGCCCCGAATAGCCAGATTAGCAACCCGATCGCTAATCCGATCGCTAATCCTAAATAAGGGGCGGCTTGCATTAAAAGTTTAGCGCGATCGCCTCGGGAATCAGACACGGGCTTAACTTCGAGGTTTAACTGAGTTTCTATTTGCCAAAATTTGCCATAACTGTTGAGAATCAGTAGGCGATCGCCTAATAGGGGATGAGAATTGCTCATCTGTAACCAGTAGCGATCGGGATTTCTCAGATCCCATGTTAATAGGGATTCAATGTCGCCGCCGTGGTTAAGCCCGATAAGTTGACTCTGGGGGGAAGCCACTAATATACTACCGAGAGTCATCCCCTGGGTAGGTGCGATCGGGGTTAATAAGTCAAACCCTTCTAATAAAAAGGTAGTATTGTCTAACTGGGGTGATGTCTGCGAGATACCAATAGCCATTTTTAGCAGCGCCCTGGTTAAGCCATTGGGATTTCCGGTTAAATTACAACAGATGCGATCGCTATAATAAACCCGCCGCCTCGAAATCCACAAAGCTGGAAACCGAAGAATCTGATAAACTCCATAAGCCAATACGGAAACCGGGAAAGCTATCACCCGCAGAATGTAGGTGGCTGGTTTTAATATAGATAGGGCTACATCAGGAATTAATGGGGGTTCCGACCTAACTCGCTGAAAACACCATTGCGCGCCGATAGCCGAATATTGATAAATCAAGTAGGGAATTTGCACTAATAGGGTAATAAACGACATCACCATAAAATCCCAATTTCCCACACTGGCGATTTCTCTGGCGTAAATGGTAGCTATTTCGTCAGGGGTTAGGGTATCGAGTAAACCCTGGCTAACCACAATCCGCACAAATCTTGGCCAGCATCCTAATGTCATGGCGATCGGGGTAGCCGTTGGTAACACTCGCAGCGCCGGAAATTTCCAATTTTGCGCTTTACAGTAGTTTTGTAGGACGCGACCTGCTTCTGGAGACAATGATAATAATTTCGTCCGGGGGAGGGTTTGTTGACCGTAACAGATTTTTAGCAAGCCGTCCCATAGCCAGGGGGAGACTATAAATAATAGTCCTAAAGTCCAGTACAGCCATTGGTTAGGATTGCGGTATAGCCATTGAATGGGTCGGACAACGGGTAGGGAGATCAGGATATTATTGGCGTTTCTGAACAAAAATTCCACGAGGCGAGGACTTATCCACAGCAGGATAAATACGGTTAGGAATTGTTCGATCCTCAATCTGGTGAGTTTGAGTTTCCCTATTTTCCGCCACTTGGTCGCCCTTTCGGCTTCTTTCCATTGATAGGAATGTGAAACTGTCTCAGGTTGGGTGGGGGGGGTAAAGGTTTGCACTTCCTCTGGGGGACTCTCTGGGACAGAATTGCTAATTACTTGGGGCTGTTGTTTCGGGGGTTGATCTGATTTGACCTCAATTGGGGGCGCCTTTAATGGGGGGGTGGGTTTAGGTTTAGGTTTCGGGGTGGTTGATTGAACTTTGGGCGGTTGTAAGTTGGGGTCGAAGGGAACAAATCCTGTCTCTACTGTAGGGGGGACTGAGGGGTTAGGCTGGCGACTTTGGAGTTGCTGGAGTTGATTACTAGCCCAAGTTCTAATTTTTTCTGGGGTCTCTAGTGTGAGGGTTTGACATAAGGAAATAGCGCGATCGCTTTGTCCGCTGCGATCGTATGCTTTCACCAAGCCAATTTGGGCTTTTAATCCTGCTTTGGTATGGGGTTGAGAGTCGGCGATGGGTTCTAAAAGTGCGATCGCCTGTTGATATTGTTTCTGTTTAATCGCTGCTAACCCCAACTCTAGGGAATTTAAGTCGGGGTTTAGTTCTTCCTTACTGCGATCGGTAGATGACATCAGCCTATCCTCAATCAGCCTCCCCTTTAGAGTATCCCAATTTACAACATCTGTGGCGGATCAATTCCCTGCTGCTTCAATAACTCTATCAATCGTTCATAGCGTTGACGTTCCTCTTGTAACTCAATTTCCGTCTGTTGCGCTTTTATGCGTTCCTGTTCATAGCGTTGACGTTCCTGTTGTAACTCAAGTTCAGCTTGTTGAGCCCTTTCACGTTCCTGCTGTCGTAACTTATCTAATTCCACTGGTGTTAAAAATTTATCCCCATCTGGCCGATAAATTTCTAGCCCAGTTTCTGTTAATTCAAACCTAATTTGTAACCGAGGACTAACCCAACCTTTCATGTTTTCAATCGATTCTAGCCAATCTTCTGACCTTAAAAAGCCAGTTATCTCTTGTGACTGAGGGTCATATAGATAATATTCGTCTACGCCATAGCGTTGATAAAATAGTAGTTTTTCCGCCATTTTTTTCGAGGTATTTCCCGGCGAAAGAATTTCAAATACTACCTGTGGCGCGATATTATCCTCTTCCCATTGTCGATATGAGCCTCTATCCCCCTTGGGACGACCACAAGCTACCATAACATCTGGCGCAGTACGGATTTTATTATTTCCTTCCACTGGATACCACAGTAAATCACCCGCCACAAAGATATTTTCATCCCCGGAAAACAATATTTCCAGGTTTTCTTTGATAATCACAATCCAGCGAAATTGTTGCGTGTTATCAGACATGGGTTGACCGTCACTTTCAGGATAAATAACTGTCGGTTGGGTTTCGGGTATAACTTGTTGTACCATAATCGATTATTCCCAGATATTCGCGACTTCCTAAGATTGTAGCATTTTGGGTGACTACTATACTTGGGATATTAATAAATCTTCCCAAACTTGATGATTGGGGTAGTCAATTATCAGTAAAAACCGTAACATCAATATTGGGATGGTCGTCAAAGAGTCTAGGGATTCTAGTGTTAGATATAGGTGATACTCTGGGAGGGGCGATACTACTGCGTAGTGGCTGGGCGATGATGGGCGATCGCTCACTGATGATACACCCGAAATTATATTCAGGCTGATGGTATCTTGTATTAATCTGGCACTCCCATATTAGAATAATGTCAAGCTAGGGGTCGTTTATGGGATATAAACAGAAATCAACCACCCAAACAAATCCGTGAAAATATCCTTAAATTACCTCAGCTACTCACGTTAAACTGATAAAATAGATGATGTCTTGGCAACGTCCCGATGGTAGAGAGCGCGACCAACTGCGCCCGGTGCAGTTTGAGCTAGATTATACTCAATTTGCGGCTGCTTCAGTCCTAGCAAAATCCGGTAATACTCAAGTGCTTTGTACGGTAACAATTCAACCGGGAGTACCCCGATTTTTGCAGGATACCGGAAAAGGTTGGTTAACCGCAGAATATCGGATGCTTCCGGGGGCGACTCCCCAACGTCAACCCCGGGAATTGATGAAACTATCGGGTAGAACCCAGGAAATTCAACGCTTGATTGGTCGCAGTTTGCGCGCGGCGGTAGATTTACAGGCTATGGGGGAAATCACTGTTACGGTAGATGCTGATGTGTTACAGGCGGACGCAGGAACCCGCACCACGTCGATTAATGGGGGGTTTGTCGCCCTGGCTCATGCCTTTAATAAAATGGTAAAACGGGGAGAGTTAAAGCGATCGCCTATTATTCATCAGATCGCCGCCATTTCTGTGGGAATGATGCACGGGGAAGCCTTACTTGATCTCAATTACCAGGAAGACGTAGCAGCCGATATCGATTTTAATGTGGTGATGCGGGATGACCTGGGAATTATTGAACTTCAGGGAACAGCAGAAGCAGAAAGTTTGAACCGAAATCAGTTAAACCAAATCTTAGACTATGCCGAAAAAGGCATTACAGAACTCTGTCAATTACAAAGGCAGGTTTTAGGGCTAACTGATTAATTAAATGATTAATCATCAAAGCTGATTTAGGGGCGGGTTATCCTGCGAATTAATTATCCCCACAGCCCCATTAATAAACCCGTCCCGACTCACCTGATGAATCTAAATAAATATTCCCAAACCATTGTGAACCCTGGCAGCCGTATCAGGAGTGCGGTTAAGTAAATGCCCACCCAGCACCAAACTGGTAGAACTGCCACCATCCAAATTTATAGCATCGATCGCCCCTAATTGCTGCATCAATTTTGCCATTTCTGTTAAACTAGGTCCCGCCCCATTCACCCGGTTATGAACAGTCACCATAAGCAGTTCTCCGGTCGCTGTGACACCCACAGCACTGCGGATAGCCAACTGTTGACCAAACCAATAATTAAACCCTTCCGCCTCTGCATTAACCACAATATTGCGATTTTGCACCAACAGAGGTCCGCCACCCATAATATTCGGAAAATCTATAAACTCAGGGGGAGTAGTTGCGGCGGTAATTGTTAACCGAGAACCGACCCCAAAAGCACTAACAGCACTCCGAAAAGAACGGAAAACCAGCAGATAACCATTAGTGGGGATAGCTGTGGGAGTTTGATCATCAGGTAGTTCAATTTGTCGAGTTACTTGGTCTCCGGAAACTACCACGACAATTTCATTGAGAGTTAGAGGTAAATAATTCGCCCCCCATTCGGAAGTATAACGAGCAATTCCTGCCTTGACATATCCAGTATTTAGCAGGTCTACCTCAAAGCGTTGTCCGGTAGAAGTTACAATAGTTTCTACTAACTTTAATCGCCCCATTCGCACCCTTCCTGTATTATCCCAAGCCATAGCACCCCGATTAAGAATCGGCCCGGAAAACCACTTATTATCCTTACGAATAGCCCCTAAAGGCAATAAGTTATTACGGTTAAAATAGCCGCCATTAATACCGCCTAAACTTGACCAAGTTTGGGCAATGGACAATAAAGAGTTAGTCCCCCGCATCTGATTTTTTTCGGTCCATATCGCGGCGATTGACAACCCCGACCGAGGAGTTATGGTTAACCAAACTGCGGGGAATTTATCACCTTCTAAAGTTAAATATTGCTGTCGCGATCGCAGTCCTGGATAAACCGAAATACTGTGTTCTACTAAAGCATCTCGCCGCAGTTCAATTACCAGGCGATCGCGATTATTAAGGGTTTGGGTGCGGACTCTATACCCATCAGGTAAAGTTCCCTTAATGACTGTTTGAGTTGCTGAAATGCGAACGACAATGGGCGATGGTTTCTCAGAACTGCCGCTAGTTTCCCCCTCATTTTGTTGTTCTTGATTGCCAGATTTAGGGGGTGGGGTTGGAGTTTCGGGAAACCGAGCAGCTAGAGATTGATCAGCGATCGCATCTAACACGACTTCCCATTCCCGACTTTGTTCGTAAAGTTCCCAAGGGGTAGCTTTACTTAGTTGTATCTCAATCCGGCAAATATCCTGGTTTTCATTAACGGTAATATCGTCAATTTTAGTAGGTACGGAAAAGATGCGTAAAGTTTGGTTATCGATAACCATTTCCCAATTTCCCACGGGGGCGATATCGTCCAAATTTAGATATCGATATTCCCGATCTAGTTTAGTTTTGAGGCGGTAAGATTTGCCAATAGTTGAAAACCACTTGACGGGCTGAAGGTTGACATCATCAGTATTGAGTAACTCCATACCTAAAACCAATATCGCCCCCTTGTCGCTAACTCCCGTATAAGTGCAAATTCCCGAACTCCACTGACCCCAAGCCGCCCGCCAAGTCCGACCATTTACTGATAGGTGAGTCCCCCGCCGAATTACTCCAGGGTTAGCAAGTTCGACAATATGCGGGGAAGCTACTATAGGGTTTTGCTTGAGAAATACTCGCGCCTGGTAAATGCAAGCCGCCACTTCTCCCCTAGTAGCCGGACGGTTAGGGTTGAAAATATCAATGGTGGGGGCGTTTACTACTAAGCGGCTTTGGGTGGCTGTGGCGATCGCCTGTTGGGCGTAGTCGGGAATATTCCCCCCATCGTTATATATAGCAGCTAAAGACACAGATGCTCCCGCCTGCATCTGTAAGCCGGACACTAAAGCCAGTAAAACGTGCAACCGGGAAATATTCTGACCTGGAAGAAACCGACCATCAGGAAAACCACTGATAAATCCGGCTCTAAAGGTATTGCGGATGGCTTCAGCAGCCCAAAAATTGGCGGGAACATCTGTAAAGGGTATATAATCCCGCCGGGGTGCTAGGGAAAAGGCTGCTTGGATAATGGCGGCAAATTCCGCCCTGGTCATGGTTTGGTCGGGGCGAAAGGTTCTATCTTCAAAGCCACTGACAACCCCTTGGCGTTGCAGAGGTCTGATAAATGGATAAGCCCAGTGTTGGCTGATATCGGTGAATGAGGCGACTGTGTTGTTCATAAATATTGCGATCGCAAAGGTGAAACCTTAACCCAATATTCTAATTGTTTCACTACTCCGACTCCCCATAAAAAAAACGCCCACACTCATAAAGTGTGATGGGCGCTTGAATCAGGGTGCATCTACTATGATATGTAGTATAACCCCTGATGGGTGAAACCCTACACTGGCTTAACAAAACTTTACAATTGCCAATTTCTCCTATACCATAAATTATTGATTTTTTATTCAACGCCGCGTCGCCGCCTTTTTGCCCCAACCCCCTTGACAAATTTCTGGCGATCGCCTATTATTTATTATTGGTAACATGGCTATACGCTTGATTTTTTATTCAACGCCGCGTCGCCGCCTTTTTGCCCCAACCCCCTTGACAAATTTCTGGCGATCGCCTATTATGTCGTATGGCTAACATAGCTATACGCTTGATTTTTTATTCAACACAGTCCCATCAAGAAACCAAACTTCTCCGATTAACCCTGGGGTAACGCTGGCTTTATCAATGGTAGTTGGTCGGGTAGAAAATTATGAATTTTTACTTGTGAAAATTATCTGCTGTCCCTTCCTGCCCAGGTGTGCAGCCGTAGACTTGTCGTTTAAATTTCATCGGTTATAATGGTAGTAGAGGTAAATAAAATCTATAATCAACAGAGGTAAAGACCATGTTACAAACTCTTCATAAAACCCCAGTTAAAATCCCTCAACAGTCCCGGACTTTCAACGAGATTAGACCAGAACGCAGTCACACTAAAGCTCTCACCGAAAAAGGCAAACTCGTTGGCCATTGGCGCACTGATGACCAAGGAAAACTCTATTGTCAGTGGTTTCGGGAATGAGTGTTTCTGATTAGAGGGGGATTGACAAGTAATTTCAGGAGATTTCCGGAAATATTCTTCCAGTTATGGTAGTAATTAGGGGTCGAGAGAGATGTCACCATCTCCCCCTCCCATTCAAAACCGTGCTTGAGACTTTCACCTCATACGGCTCTAGTGGTGCTTCCACATCCAGATAATTGGCATAGACACGAAAAACTTCCTGATGTGACGCACGCGCAGACTGGTTATGGTCGAAAGAGAAGTCACCTTCCCCAACTCCAATTGGAAACCGTGCTTGCGAGTTTCCCAGCACACGGCTCCTGATGTAGATACCCTATTTG
>NZ_JARPLC010000044.1:0-37457 GCF_032350395.1 Limnospira sp. PMC 289.06 | reverse complement strand
CGATTCCTAAACGTCTCGCACCTATTCTCGCTTCTTATACCATATTGCCCTAAAATATTAACCTAATTTGAGATTAAATCATGCTCTCTAGGATTTGATCAAACCTTGGGAGGCGATCGCCTTAACACATACTTGCCCATTGCTCAGATGATATATTAAAATGATAATCGTTCTCACACTGGGGTTAGTATGCTCAGTCAAATCAACCGTCCCACGTCTGAGGAAAACCATTACCAAAGCGATCGAGAAAAGCTGCGGCGAATTCGCCACACCTGCGCTCACATCCTAGCAATGGCGGTGCAAAAACTATTTCCCGAAACCAAAGTCGCCATTGGTCCCACCACCGACACCGGGTTTTACTATGACTTTGACCGGAAAGAACCGTTCACCCCGGAAGACTTGGGGGAAATAACGAAGGAGATGAAACGCATCATCAAAGGTAACTTGCCAGTAATTAGGGAAGAAGTAAACCGAGAACAAATGCGGGGAGAAATTCAGCAATTAAACGAACCATTAAAGTTAGAAATTCTCGATAGTATTCCCGAAACAGAAACCATGACTCGGTATTTTATCGGCAGCCCAGATATGGGGCGGGCGGTTCATCCCGAAGTCGAACCCTCTCTGATGGAACCCGTGGTTATTCCCCCCCAGGAATTTTGGTGGGATTTATGTGCAGGACCTCACCTGAACTCTACGGGCGAAATTAATCCAGATGCTTTGGCGTTAGAAAGTGTAGCCGGGGCTTATTGGCGCGGAGATGAAACCTTACCGCAACTGCAACGAATTTATGGCACGGCTTGGGAAACTCCAGAACAACTAGAATATTATTGGCAGCAGAAAGAAGAAGCCAAAAAACGCGACCACCGCAAGTTAGGACAGGAGTTAGATTTATTTAGCATCCAAGAAGATGCCGGAGGCGGTTTAGTATTTTGGCATCCTAAAGGCTCAAGAATGCGCCTCTTAATTGAGGATTATTGGCGGCAAGCCCATCTGCAAGGGGGTTACGAGTTATTATACACGCCACACATTGCTAATTTAGCACTGTGGAAAACTTCCGGTCACTATGATTTTTACCGAGAAAATATGTTTGACCAGATAGAGATTGAGAACCAATCCTATCAATTAAAACCGATGAATTGCCCGTTTCATGTGTTGACTTATCAAAGTCATTTGCACTCTTATCGAGAGTTGCCAATTCGCTGGGCAGAGTTAGGCACGGTGTATAGGTATGAACGCTCTGGGGTATTACATGGATTGATGCGAGTGCGGGGGTTTACTCAAGATGATGCCCATATTTTTTGTTTGCCCGAACAGGTGGCAGATGAAATTTTAGGGGTGTTAAATTTGACGGAAAAAATTTTATCGGATTTTGGCTTTAGTAAATATGAAGTGAATCTTTCGACTCGTCCGAGTAAATCTGTGGGGAATGATGGGGTGTGGCAATTAGCGACGGATGCTTTAATTTCTGCTCTGAATATTAAAGGCTGGGATTATGTGGTCGATGAAGGCGGCGGGGCTTTTTATGGACCCAAAATAGATATTAAAATTCAAGATGCGATCGCTCGATTGTGGCAATGTTCGACGATTCAAGTGGATTTTAATTTGCCGGAACGATTTAATATGGAATATGTGGCGGCGGATGGTTCTCGGCAACGTCCGATTATGATTCACCGGGCAATTTTTGGGTCTTTGGAGCGATTTTTTGGGATTTTAATTGAGAATTATGCGGGAGATTTTCCCCTGTGGTTGGCTCCGGTAATGGTGCGAGTGTTAGTCGTGAGCGATCGCTTTCGAGATTATGCCAAATCCATTGTCCAAAGTTTAAAACAGCAGAATATTCGCGCGGAAGTCGATAATACTGGGGAGCGTTTAGGGAAACAAATTCGCGCCTGTGAACTGGAGAAAATCCCGGTTACAGTGGTGATTGGTCAGCGGGAGTTAGATAATCAATCTTTGAGTGTGCGAACTCGCTCAAGGGGAGATATAGGAACGATGACTCTGCCCCAGTTGACTGAGGAAATATTGAAGGCGAACGCGGCCAAATCCTCAAGTTATTAACTAGACGAATAGTTGGATAATTGGAGAGATTTCCTCAACAGGGAATTGGAAATGAAAACCCAATTCCCTGTTGAGGTCAAAAACTAACTAGAAACCAATAATTTTATCGGCAGCTAAAATCAAACTAGGAATATCCTGATTCTCTTGTGCCAATTGAGCGCCATTCCGCAAATTCGCAGCGGTGATTCCGGCGGCTTCGGCACAAGCAGGACAAACCATGACCTTGCCTCCAGCGGCGACAAAATCATCATACATTTGAGCCAAGGTCATCGGACTACTACCCCAGCGCAAGTCTAAGGGTTGATTTCTAGAGGCAATTCTCACCCCCTCCAAAGTCAAAACCAGTGTCACCTGAGCGCCCCGTTTTTGGAGGTTTGTGCCTAATTTCAAAGCCATGAAAGCCGCATGAAGGTCATCGGTGCCATGAGTCAGGTGCATAATAATATTTTGCCCATCACCCCTGGTTTGGGATTGTCCGACTTGGGTCTGATGTTGAGCCGAGGCGGTGCGGGAAAGGTTGACCGACGGCTCTGCCAACACTCCTAAAAGGCTAAGTGCGGCGATCGCTAAACCCAGATGCGTTTTTCTCATAAAACCTTCCTAACAATGCCATGGGAGCAGTCCTAGAAGCCAGCCAGATGCTGGCACTAGGGGTTGATCAGGATTTTAGCATAATTGGCGGCGGCTCCAATCAAGAGAACGGTGTTGACTTTTCCCCTTAATTAACATTTGAGGATAGAAACTTCAAATCTTGATTATTTTGGTAACGCTTCACTGGTTTGACCGGATACAGCCATCTCCTCAACGGGCGAGGCTGCGCGAACAGCCCGAAACATCCCAAACCGACACAACCCCGCCCCAAAGGCTAACCGCATTAACACGAATGTGGGGACTTCTCGCAAAGATTTAATAAATCCGGTCACCCCAAAGCGAATAATCCCCTGTGGACGGATTATCCCCTGCCAAATAGAATCTAGCCAAGAGGGGAGGGTTTCTGCAGTCCAGTCGGCGGTGCTGACTTCCCCAGAAACAAGTCCTGTCTCCGCTATCAGTTCGGCAAAGCCTTCAATACTAGAGAAAGCGGGATGAGACCATTGATCTAAGAGTTGCCGCATCACGGGTTTTTCCCAGAAGTTCAAAGGTTTTTGGCGATCGTCCCGTTGATTCCAGTCCGCCACCACTAAAATGCCCCCCGGTTTTAATACCCGCATCATCTCTCGCGCATATTGGGCTTTATCGGGCATATGGGGTCCGGCTTCAATAGACCAAACCACATCAAAACTGGCATCGGGGAAAGATAACGCTAAGGCATCATCCACCTGAAACTGAGCGCTAAGACCTTCTGGAGTGAGTTCCTGAGCGCGTTTGACTTGCTCTTGGCTGATGGTAATGCCTGTGACGGCAAAGCCATAATCTCGCGCTAGAATGCGACTACTGCCACCGATACCACAACCGACATCTAAAACTGTTGTGCCGGGAGGTAGGCGGTCTAATCCCCCCCAACGAGCCATTTCATGCACAAAGTCTTCTTTAGCTTTCAGGAAGTCTTTGGGTTGTGGCGGTGAGCCATAGTGACCGAGGTGGATATGTTCCCCCCAGTAGAATTCCAGGATGCCGTCATTGGTCCAATCATCATAGGAGCTGGCAACAGAATCGGCGGATTGATATTTCCGAGGGGAAAGGAGGTAAAGTGCTAATCCTAGGAGAAGTGCGAACAAAAGCAGACTAATGATGATTAAAAAAAGGTTGAACATGGTATAATTGTGTTATAATTTAGGATTGGGTGAACTAAAGAAACTGGGTTTCTGGGTTAAGGTTGGCGCACTCGATAAGTGCTATGACAATCTAAGCACGTTTGTCTGACTTGTGTAAATGACTCGATCGCATTAATGGGATTTTGTTGATTGTTAACCACAGTTTTCAGGGTTTCAAGTGAGGTTTGAAAGTTGGCAATCAGTCGAGAAAAATTATCGGGTTCTGACCAAATTAATGGCTTGGCTCCCCAGCCTTCTGCGTGGGTCATAGCGGTTCCGGGTGGGAAAACTTCGGGCATATATTCAGCTAGGGATAATAAGCTATTAATGTGGGTTAGAGTTTGATTGGCAAAAGGGGCATTTTTTTCCAAAATCGCTTCGAGAGAACGATAATGGGCTGACAATGCTTTCATGTATTGGCGACGATAGGCGATCGCTAAATCCCTGTCTACGGCTGACCCAGAAGTATTTGAGCTTAAATTGATGGCAGGATTGTTAGTTGTATCTGTGAAAGAATGGGGATAAACTTTCATCAAAAAACCTCCCAAAATAACCAGTAATACAGCAATTACGAGGGTACAAATAAAGCGAATTAATTGAGTCATGGGGAAGATATTATGGTTGTGAATTCCTTTTTGAGAGCGATCGCCAAACTCCTAAAAAAGCATTTCGGAGTCGATAGATAACTTGAATTGCCCCCGGTTGAGGCTGGGGTTGAGCTTTTCTAAGTTCCTCCTGTTTAACAAAAGGATGGACAGAAGTGGGAATTTTTCCGGAGCGACATAGATAATATTTGAGCATGGTATTTCTGCCAAAATTGAACTCAAGGCGATAGCCATATAATTGAAAATGGTCAAGTTAAAGGGCATCAAGGTATTGATTAAAAGTCATGAGCAAGGTTGAGGAATTTCGCTATTTTAGAGCAGTGTTCATCTGTGCCGTCTGACGAAAGGAGGCGATCGCAACCAAGCGGTTTGATTGTGCATCCCACAGCAGGAATTTGGAGCAGTCTAGTAAATCCCTAATATGCAGTGTCTTCACCTCCGAGAGCAAATGACAATTTTCCTGATGACAAGCGGCGAGATAGTAATTAGGAATTCTCGACGAGAGATGATGAATATTGTGATAGCCAATGTCGGCGCTAAACCATCTGAGGAGGGCTGGCAATTCTAAATAACTACTCCCCTGAACAGCTCCCAAAACATAGTCCCATCCGGCTGTTTTATGGGCATAAGACCCCTCAAAAATATGTTGTACAAAAAATATCCAGATAAAAATCGTTGCCGAACAACTGAGGGTAATGGAGTAAATACTCCAAAACAGCCCAAAGCCCCATAAATGACTGAGAAAAACCCAGCCCCCGACCACACAAATATTGTTAAACAAGAGATCCCAAAACTCAGTAGCAGATTGCCAGTATTTTGACTGATGAGCGGATATAGTTTGCGCTAAGTGAAACTCCGAACCTTTGGGCAAATCAGTTAATACATGATGGGCGAAGTCGTAAACTCCCAGGATTAAAATAAGTCTAGGCTTGATAACCAGGTAAAAAAAACCGCCCGGAATAGCCATCAATGGATGTCGTAGGACTTCATAAAGTTTTTGATTTAACGGATCAAGCTGATCAAACTCGTCAGTAGACAAGAAATCTGCGACACCCCGATAGCGCTCCCAGTCGCCATTAGTTTGGTGATGGTAAGCATGATCTCTTGACCAGCCATATTGGGGCATGGCATTGATTACACCGAGCCCAAATCCGATAATTCGGTTCATCTTTTTTGACGGAAAAAGAGAATAATGTCCGCAATCGTGCATCAAAGAAAAACAGCGCAGGGAGAAGAGAATCAGCAGGGCAATAATCGGAGGTAGAAGCCATAAAGAAATAGATGCCGCACCCGGCGCTAACATCCATAAAAGAACATAAGGCACAACGGTATTGAGAATTTGATAGGTAGCGCGCAGGTTGCTGCTTTTGATGTATGGAGTCAAGACAAAATCTGATTTTTTGAGTGTATCCATTGTTTTTGTCTATAGGTGGGGATGAGTTTATTCTGGTTCCGAGACCCTGGGCGATCGCCCCCCGCCGGGTTGGACAATTTTCTGATTTAATGGAAAAACGTCGGGCTGAAATTCTTCCCAGTGTTTGCAGATTTGCTCGTAGCACTTCGGGGGGGTAATCGGCAAATTTTTTAGGTATAAGAATGTCACCTGATTTAATGACTCCAACAGAAACACTAACTCGGTTTCTGGGCTGTAAGTATCCACAGCTTCCAAAATGTGAGCATTCATAAAGTGGTGTCGCAGAATCACCGTGTCAGGGGCAGCCAGCCACGCATTTAGAAAAGGGGCGAGACGCGATCTGGGTACATAGTGAACCTTAAAAACCTCCCCCGCAATTCCTACTGTTGACGTACTGGTGCTACAAATCACCGCACCCCGTTCACCATTGAGATACCCTACCCAGGCGTTATAGCCTAGAGCCAATAGATTCGTAGCAATAAAATCTTGCTGCCAATTCATCGGCGGATTTGGCGGCTGATTCTTGGCGCTATCTGTTTCATTCATAAGAAATATCAGGAGGTTGGCACAGATTCCCCCGTTGTGAAAACGGGGGATTTAGGCATCAATTATTTCTCAGTCAGATTAGCTTCTTGGCGCAGGATTTTTGCCGCCTCCACCATATTTTTCAGGGAAGGAATCACCTCTTCCCAACCCCGTGTTTTCAAGCCACAATCAGGGTTAACCCAAATCTGTTGAACGGGCAAATTAGCCACCCCGGTTTTTAACTGTTGCACCATCTCTTGAGTGCTGGGAACCGCTGGGCTGTGGACATCATAAACGCCGTTCCCCACTTGATGTTTGTAGCCCGCATCAGTAATTTCAAACAGGGTTTCGTTATTGCTGCGGCTATTTTCAATGGACAATACATCCGCATCCAACCGCTCAATATGCTCAATAATATCCCCAAATTCCGAGTAACACATATGGGTATGGATTTGGGTTTGGGGTTTGGCAATAGCCGCAGATAAACGGAAAGCATCCACCGCCCAGGATAGATACTCATCCCAACGTTCTGGCTTGAGGGGGAGTCCTTCCCGCAAGGCAGGTTCATCAATTTGCACCATCTTCGCCCCAGCCGCTTCTAAGTCAGCGACTTCATCGCGCAAGGCTAAGGCAATCTGCATGGCTTGTTCACTGCGCGGAATATCGGTGCGGGTAAATGACCAGTTAATCATGGTGACCGGACCGGTTAGCATCCCTTTGACAATTTTATCGGTCAGGGATTTGGCTACCTTAAACTCTCGAACTGTCATGGGTCCGGTGCGGGCGACATCTCCATAAATAATCGGGGGACGCACGCAACGGCTGCCGTAACTTTGCACCCAACCATGTTCGCTAAAGGCAAAGCCAGATAACTGCACACCGAAAAATTCCACCATATCGGTGCGCTCAAATTCGCCATGTACCAATACATCGAGTCCGGCTTCTTCTTGGAATTGGATGCACTTGGCAATTTCGGCATCGATCGCCGCTTCATATTCGGCTTGGGTAATGTCACCCCGTTTCAGTTTCACCCGCAGTTGCCGCACTTCGGAGGTTTGGGGGAAAGACCCGATGGTGGTGGTGGGGAATGGGGGCAAAACGGGCTGGCGTTCTTGACGTTGTTCATAAGGCAAAGTCCGCTCTAAATCCTGGGAGGTCAGATTTTGCAGGCGTTCTTTTACCCCCTGATTAACTGGGCTAAATTCCTGGAAGGTTTGCCATTGGCTGCGGATGACTTCCAGATACTTGTCAGGTTCTTGGGTTCCATAGGAGCGATCGGCCCAATCAGCCAGCAGTGTGATTTCTACTAACTTCTGTTCAGCAAAGCTCAAAACGGACCGCAAGGGTTCGGGGAGTTTGGTTTCTCGCTGGGCATCGTATGGCACAAATTGCAGGGAAGCAGACGGCTGAATCCGCAGGTTAGGGGTGACACGGGAAATGGCTTCCAGGGTTGACAAAACGGAGTCGGGGCGAATTTTCCAGACGTTGCGGGCATCAATAATTCCCGCCCCCAACTCTTTATCGTCGGGGAAACCATACTGTTGCAATAACTCCAGGTTCCGCCCACGGGTGAAGTCTAAACTAATGCCAGCTACGGGTAATTCCATCACCCAGGGGTAATTGTCTCCCAAGTCATCAAAGTAGGTGATGAGGTGAATGGGTAAGCCGACTTGACTGAGCGATTGATAGGTGGATTGATAGAGTTGTTTGAAGTTGGCGGCATCTCCCAATACTAAAGCGGGTTCATGGATTTGGACTTCAGCGACACCCATTTTTTGGAGTTCTTGGAGAAGCAGGAGATAGCGATCGCCTAGTTGTTTCCCCGCCTGATCTTGATTCATCTCGAAACGACTCAGCCGCAGCAAAGTCACCGGACCCAAAACCATGGGAACAGCGCGATCGCCCAATAAGGTTTGAGCCCGCTGCACAGTTTCCAGGAAATCGCTAAAGTCTGGTGGCTGCAATGTTTCGGGAATTTCTGGGACGAGGTAGTGATAGTTGGTATCGAACCATTTAGTCATTTCTAGGGCTCGAATGCCATCAAAACCCCGCGCCATGGCAAAATAACGGTCAAGTCCGCTAAAGGATGCAAACCGTTCGGGAATGATGCCTAAGCGGATACTCCAGTCTAAAACGTGATCGTAGAGGCTCATGTCGCCAATACCAATGCGATCGATACCGGCATGAAGTTGAGTTTCCCAGTTTTTGAACTCAACTTCATTCCGAGTCTGGATGAGGGTTTCTGCGTCCGATTTACCCCGCCAAAAGGCTTCTAATGCCTTTTTTAACTCGCGACTTTTACCAATACGAGGATAGCCGAGAGTCGCGGTTTCCAGACGGGTTTGTGTATAAATTTCCGAGGTCATAAATTGCCCTTGTCCTTATGGTGAAAATAGTCACAGAAATCTAGTCCATCCCCGCGACAAACCAGCGGAGTGAACAATTGAGCGCAGCAGAATATCTGCCAAATTGAGTTGAGCAATACTCAGACCAGACTGATTAGAGTCACGCTTTGGACGAGTGACCCTCTGCCAGTCAATGTCTACATAAGGCTAGTTTTCTCAAAATGGCAATTTCAAATCAGGGCGCTACCCATGCAACGCCAGGGGAGTCGTCCTAAAAAATGAAGGCAATATTAATTGTGAAAAAGCTAAACGAACCATCATCCGTACCTCGCAGACGAAAAATAACAGTTTTTGGTGCATCTCCAGAGGAGACAGTTCGGCGGGCATTCTGACTTCGAGAGTTGTGTCTCTCCTCACAGCTGCGGGACAGCGCCGGATTTACGCCGGACTTTCCCCCTTACGTCTGATGGCTGGTCCCCATCAGAACCGACAATATTTAAGCATGATAACACACGAAGCGGAGATTTGACGAAATCATGGAAAAGTTACTGTAAACTGGGGGAACAACGATAGATGTCAGCAACCCGGTTTCTAGGGCTTAGGGTTTCACCAAGCGGCCAAGCCGCCCAAAGTCCATGGGAGAGCCACGGCACGAGAGCTAAAATTCTCAAATACAGTCGTGATCGCTATAGCCAAAGAACCAAAGGCGATCGCCTACTTATCCCCTCTGAAAACAAAGATAGTCAAAATGCAGGGTTCTCAAAAAATTCAGGTCGGGGTGAGCGACTTACGGCAAGCCTTTCATACTCATTTTCAATCGGCTGAACAAATTAAACAGATTTCGGCTTATTTACTCCTATTCTATGCGGTTGAATGTGGGCTAAAGAGCATTTTGCTCAAACGAAACCAGTTGCGAACCACAGCACTGATTCCCGATCCAACCCTCTTATATGAATCTGGTCATAACCTAGATAGATGGGTCAAGGAACTGAAAATTTCCGCCAGCATAATTAGCCAAACTCCCAATTTTCATCTAGCCCAAGGTGGTTCAACTTTAAACATAGAAAAAGCTCATCAAGCTTGGCGATATGGTATTAATATTAAGCCTGAAGATGAAAAAGTTTTAGTTGAGTGGTTAAACAGTATTAGCCAATGAATTAAGGAGAACATAAACCGATGATTCCCTCAGATATTCGTCTTTATACTTGGGTTGATGTAGAAGAAGTTTTGCTGCGGAAAAAAAAGCAAAATAAATGGCCAAACGGGTTGGTTTGGGCGCGAACCTACTGGGACGGGTTAACCATGGGAATTCGTCCGGGAACTCAAGCAGAAGCCCAAAATTGGCTGAGTGAAATCTACGACCCTCGCTTCCGAAATAATTATATTATCTTAGAGAGTGTTGATGAAAATCAACGGATTTTGCCGATTTGGTGGGAAGAAACCGAGGAAGACCCCCCAACTCCTAGACTGACTCCGAGTTTATCCAGACCTGGAGTGCTTTTTCCTCCTAGTGAGAATGTCGAACCTCCGGCTATTATGCCATCAGATTTTCCCCCAGTGGTGGCGTTTCATTCTTTTAAAGGTGGAGTGGGAAGGACTACTCATGCGATCGCCTTAGCCAAGGCTTTAACTGCTAAAAAACAAACGGTTCTGTTAGTTGATGGGGACTTAGAACCTCCGGGAATTAGTTGGTTATTTGAGCGAAGATTGCCCTATCCTCCCGTTTCTTTTGCGGACTTGTTAGCATTGGTTCATGGTGATGAATCTCCCCATTATGAAACCGCCATTCAATTAGTGAGCGATCGCCTACAAAATGCCTTAATTGATGGGATATTTATTCTGCCATCATTTCGCTCTACTTCAGGATTTACCTCTTTAGAAATTCGACCAGAACATCTGATCCAAGGTTCTCAAAATGCTTTTATCTTGACCGATATCTTAGCCCGTCTCGGGAAATATCTGGGAGTCGATGTGGTCTTGGTAGACTTGCGGGCTGGACTCTCATAATTAGCGACAGGTTTAATTTTAGATCCGCGAGTTTATCGGATATTTGTTACTACCTTGAGCGGACAATCGAGCGCCGGAACGGCGAGAGTTTTAGAACTGATTGGAGAGCGATCGCCTTCCACCAGAGAAGAAGACCCATTCCCCGCCTTAATTTTCAGCCAAGTTCCTGAAGATAAAAAATTCACCGATTGGGTGATTGAACCTGAACAACAATTGCTGGAAGCCGCCAAAACATTTATCGAAGACAATGGGGATATTCTCAGAGTAATTACCCCCTTTGCTGATAGTTTGCTGGTTTTACCTCCTACTTGGGAAGAGGTGATGAGTAAGCTAGAGCGATCGGGTATTGTAGATGCAGTTAGTCCACTGCTAGATTGGTTGCCTAGTCCAAGTGGTGCATCAATCCCAGAAAGTCTTCCTAGTTTAAGTTTAAAATCTCAACGACAACAGATTAAAGAATTGGCGGAAAAATTGGTTTATGCTGAGACAGCACAAATCGATAATTTTTTGGCAACGATTCCTTTAAAGCAATTGGCTTCAGACCATCGATGACAACTCCCTATTACAGTCGTAGTGGGCGCTAAAGGTTCAGGAAAAACTTATACATTTATGCAAATTGTTCGCCGTCAAAATTGGGAAAAATTTGTCCAGGAAACTGGGTAAACAGTCACAAATAATGCCTTGATAGCTCCCATATTATCATCAAACAATTTAGAGAATACTGCCAAAATAATAGTCGAAAATGTGCAAAGATAAACTGCCAAAATATTAATGTTTTCTCATCCTAAATTCTCTAACGATATTCGGGATTATATAAGACAAAATCAGACGGGAAACCTCCATGAAGGTCAGTGGCGGGAATGTTGGCTAGATGTCATAGCTTGGGGGGTGGGATTTAAACCGGAGGAAGCCGGGGCGGGTCGAAAATTAACCGACCATTTATTTGAAAAAAAACAGCAGCTTATTGTCGTCATTGATGGGCTAGAAGACTTATTTCAAAACTTTGATAATGATGAAAATCAACAAAAAGCTCTACGCGCTTTACTGCAAGAAGTACCGGAATGGTTGGCGCAACAGCCCGGTCGTCCTTTGGGAATAATTATTTTTGTCCGGCGAGATATTGTCTTGGCGGCGGTGCGTCAAAATGCCGCTCAGATGATGGCTCGTTATCAGCCTTATGCCTTAAAATGGAATCGGCAAGAAGCACTTAGATTAGTGGTTTGGGTTACCAAAAAAGCCCTTCCAGATTTTAACATTAATCTTGACAAACTGCCAGATATGAGCGAGGAGGAAATCACCGATACTTTAGTCCCACTGTGGGGTAAAAAATTGGGTAGTGAAAAATCTAAAGAAGCTCGTTCTGTGCAATTTGTCCTGGCTGCTCTTTCTGATTTCAACGGTCAAATTCAATCGCGAGATTTGGTCAGATTTTTAAAGATAGCCGCTGATAAATCTATGAATGATACTCGGTGGCAGTATCGAATCCTTATTCCTAAAGCAATTCGGGATGCTTTACGTGACTGTAGCAAGGAGAAAATAAAAGAAATTCAGATCGAAAATACTGCCTTAAAAAAGATTTTTGCGAAATTACAGAAATTGGCAGACGCTAACCGCAAAATTCCTTTTAGCCGCGAAGCTGCTCAGTTATCGACTGAGGAAATTAAAACCTTATTAGATAATGGCGTAGTCATTCAGGAAAAAGATGATTATTATATGCCGGAAATCTTCCGTTATGGGTTAAACTTTAAACTGACAGGTAGGGCGCGCCCTCGCGTTTTATCTCTGGCTCGGCGTGCGGGACAAAGTTCTTAATTGGTCAGTAATCAAACCATATATTAAGCAGCGATGATAAATCTGTGCTTTTGACTGATAATTAGCGACTTAGGGTTGCTATTAACAACACTCAGGCTATAAATATGATCATGGTTTTGGGGGCGGATAATTCAGAATGTTTGCTCTAGTGTCGCACAAGCTGATTAACGACTAATCACAATCAATCCCTGGCCAGGGCCTCCATGAATTTCCACTTGAGCTACATCCCCTGTTTCTGAATAAAAGCGAACCGTACTTCTCGACTGTGAGGGTATCGATCGCCATTGACGGGAATTCGAGTCGTACTCTAGGTTTGTGGTATAACCATCATCCCAACGGATCACAATTCTCCGAGAACTTTGTTCAATGGAGCAACCAGTTGACTGCGCTTGGGGTTGGTTCTGACCATAAAAACTGCAACGGCCCCGATAGTTTCGGCTCGATTGTGCTTGACCTGGCTCCATTAGCATCAAGCTGGAGGCGATAAGGACACTGCTCAGGTAGGCAGCTTTCTCTAGCAAATTTGATCCGAACTTCATGGCGCGTAAACCTTAATATTATCTGATCACAATTGCCCTTTGTTTAGGGTATGACAATCCAATTAACTTGTCAATGGCTTTCGCCCTTAAATTATAGTCTTTTAATCCGGTAGTGCGATCGGGTACTCCCATGACTTGACCAATGAGGTCGAAGGTTTCATAAATGAGCGATCGCCTCGATATCCTCCCCGGTGCAACCAATCACCCGCCTGCCAACTCATAACTATCAGCCAACCTCAACGCCTTGGATTTTAATCCCAACCGGGTAAAATAAAAGTCTGGTTATCCCATACAAACTTGGTTGCGACCTTGAGACTTCGCTTGATAGAGTGCGAGGTCTGCTTGTTTCAATAAATCATCTAAGCATCGCAAATCTTTGGTCAATTCTGAGAGACCAAAAGAAGCCGTTATCTGAAAATCAGATGGGATATCAGGATGGTTAAAGTACAGTTGGGAAATACTCACCCGCAGACGCTCTGCCATGTCTAGGGCTTGTAAAATTTCGCTTCTGGGTAACAAAACCATAAATTCTTCCCCACCATATCGGAATGCTAAATCATTGACTCTCAACAATTGATTTGTGAGTTTCGCGACTTTTTGGAGGACATAATCACCAGCTAAATGTCCGAACTGATCATTGATTTTTTTAAAATGGTCTATGTCTATCAACATTATAGAGAGTGGGAAGCCCATTTGCTGGTGGTAAGCTATCTCTTGTTCTAGCCTAGAATTTAAAAAGCGGCGATTTAATAGCCCGGTCAATTCGTCAATGGTTGATAACTGCTCAAGTTTTTTGTTGGCTACCAGTAGCTCCCTATAGGTTTCCATGAAGTCGAGTACCGGAAAGCAGAGGGTCTGGGCATTGACGCAGGGGATGGTCATAAACAGCAGTAAACCCATCATGTGAAAGTTGCTTATTGTATCATCGGTACTCGGAGAAAGCCAGAAATTTAGGAGGATTAATGTTCTGGCAATCAGAACTATAAACAGCATCAGATCAAGCCAAAGCATGATCCTAATAATTGTATTTCTACGCACCGGTTCTCGGAGGACAATTAATCCTGGTATCAGGTAAAAAATTGCATTTAGGGCTGATGTGTATATTCCAGGTATCCACTTATGGTGCATAATCGAGATGAGAAAAATCAGGCTAAAAACCAGTACACTGAGCGCAATAATTATATATAATTTGTGGATTTTACGATTGATAGATTTGTCTAAAAAAATGAAAATAGAATGGGTTAGCAAAATGGGCATTAAGGCTAGAAATATATTAGATAATGGCAGTGTATATACATTAACTCCATAGCTAAACCTCAAAAACAATAACAGACATCCCAAAGCGAATGAAAAGCATCCATAAGCCATCCATTTGAGAAAATCGTGATTCCTAACCTTAAAAAAAGCCATTAAGAATACACCGTTAGCTGTAAAGTTCAACGCGGTAGTCAAAATCAGGGTTTGTAAGTGCATTGATGGTAATGAAACTATTCAATTTTGGTGATTAATATCGCTGGGTTCATCAATGATATGATAGCGTTATTGAACCACAATTACTATTGTACTATCACTCATATAAAATTTCCAGTAAGTTAATATGGTGGTGAAAATATGGTGGGGGCAAAAATTTTTTGCCCGTACCAGATTAAGTTAGACTAGCTCAGATAGAACTTGGGTTAAGCCCAGCCCAGAATTTGGGCAACCTCTTCAGCCAAAGACAGAGGTTCAAAGGGTTTAGCAATTACACCACTGACACCGAGACTATCAAACTTTTGGCGATCGCGATCTTGAATTTTCGCCGTCAGTAAAATCACAGGAATATCTTTCGTTTGCTGGTTCGCTTGTAGTTTTTGAAAAGTAGCAAAACCATCTAAATCCGGCATCATCACATCAAGCATAATTGCATCCGGCTGTTCGCTTTCCGCAGTTTCTATGCCTTCCATACCACAACAGGCAGTAATTACACTCCATCCACCGATCATCTCCAAACTCAGTTGAGCAATTTCTCGGATGTCATCTTCATCATCAATTAATAGAATTCGCTTAGTTGTCATCTGTTTTCCTTTACTATTTCTGATTCTGATGCCGCTTCGCATCAATTTAGAGGTTAATGGGTAGGCTGACAAAAAATGTACTTCCATCGCCAAAAATACTTTCCGCCCAAATTTTACCGCCATGCTGTTGGACAATGCTGCGACAGATAGCCAGTCCCAATCCAGTCCCCCCATTTTGTCGAGAGTCCGACGCATCCACCTGTTGAAAACGACCAAAGATAGTCTCAATTTTATCTGGTGGAATACCACGACCGCGATCGCGCACGGAAATCAAAACATGATTTTCCTGTGGTTTGGCGGTAAAATCAATCCGCTTGTTAGCCCCAGAAAAGCGAATGGAATTGCTCAACAAATTGGTGAGCATTTGAATAATCCGATCACGATCAACCATCACTTTAAATTCCAGAGGAACCACACAGAGATCAACCCCGGCTTTCTCCGCCACGGGTAACATTTCATCAGCAGCTTGTATCATCAAATCCGCCACATTGACCCAATGCTTCTCCATGGGAAGCTGACCCGAGTGCATTCTCTCCAGGTCAAGGATATCGTTAACTAAACGCATGAGGCGATCGCAATTAAACATAGCGATATCTAACATCCGTTCGCTTTTTTGCGGACTAGAGGCTAATAAGCCGCTAGATAATAGCCCCAAAGAACCACGAATAGAAGTCAGGGGAGTACGCAATTCATGGCTAACGACAGAAATAAACTCATCCTTCATCTTTTCCATCGCCTGCCTTTCCGTAATATCCTTAAACGTGATCACAGCCCCAATGATCGCCCCTTCCTGTCGCATGGGCGTACTGACATACTCCACAGGTAAAATTGTCCCGTCCTTGCGCCAGAAGACCCCATCTGTAACATAGCGAACCTTCCCATCTTCTAGGGTAGCAAAAATTGGCGAGGGCTGGAGGCTATCTGGGTGGGGTTCCCCTGGGGTCTGGGAACGACAATGGCCTTTAGTAATCTGCCGTAAATCGCTCATGATTAGTTCTCTAATATCATATCCAGTCATGCGCGCCCCAGCCGGATTAATAAAGGTGATTTTACCATCTCGGTTAAGACCACAAATTCCTTCCCCCGCCGAATCAAGAATTAACTCATTTTGGTGGCGCAGTTGCTCCAGGGTACACTCAATTCTTTTACGATAACTAATATCCCTGGCAATCATGGAAATGCCTGTAATTTGACCTAAAGCATCTTTAATAGGGGAAATCGTTAGAGAAACATCAATATTTGCACCATCTTGGCGGACGTGGATGGTTTCATAATGATCAATACCGCCTTGCGCCGTAATGCTAGTTAAGATGCGAGGCATTTCATTAGGTCGTTCTGGTAAAGCCAACATCGAAATCGGAGAGCCAATGGCTTCCACAGCACTATAACCATAGATTTGCTTGGCTCCTTCATTCCAACTGACAATTATACCATCTAAGGTATTACCAATAATCGCATCTTCCGAAGATTCTACCATCGATGCTAAACGAATATAATCGGCTTCTGCCTGTTTTTTTGCGGTAATATCTCGACCCAAAATTACTAACCCTTTCCGGACTCCCGTGGCTGTAAAAAGTGGCACTTTCATCACATCATAAATTCTCAGAATGCCATCATTTTGACGAATTTTTTCTTCTTCTTGATAGACTTTCTGTAACTGCCAAGCTTTTTCGTCTTTACACTGAGAATCTAAAAGTATTTTTTGATAACAAGATAAAGCATTCACGTGTTTAATTATATCAAAAATTTCGGCATCAGTTTTACCACGATAATCAATCTTATTTAATTGCAACAGGTCTAAAACTGCTTGATTTGCCTCTAGCCATCTCCCTTGGCTATCCTTAAAACAAACCAGATCCGGAATAGCATTAATTAGCGTTTGCAATAGTTCGGAACTGGCTCGTAATGCTTCCTCAACCCGCAGGCGATCGGCAATTTCTTGCTTCAGTTGTCGATTGGCTGCTTTGAGTGACTGGATGAGTTTCGTTTTTTTCGGAGTTTTTTTTCTCGCCATTGGATTTTAAAAACCTCATGGAGCATATAAATGAGATGAAATAAAATGAATTTATTTTATGTAGAATTAGGTCATACAATAGCTAGAATATCTAGCGGTTTTAGTGATAGGCAAAATCGGTTCTGGTGGCTAGGTTCTGAGTTCTTTTGAGTCTATTAACAATGCGAGTAGCAAGTTCCGATCCGGTGAAAGGTTTGGTTAAATAATCATCGGCTCCGGCTTGAAAAACTTGCTCGCGAATTTGGCGATCGGTTTGGGCGGTGACAAAAATAACCGGAATTCCTCGCCAGCGAGGATCATTGCGGACAATTTGGCATAATTCAATGCCATTGAGATGCGGCATTTCTATATCTAAAACTAACAAGTCAGGGTGGCTTGATTCCAGAGTTTTCCAAAATTGCCGAGGATCTCCTAGGGTTATGGTTTGAATACCCCAAGGTTGCAGCAAGGTTTGGATTGCTGCTAACATTTGGGGGTCATCATCGACTATCATTACCCGGGTATTGATGGCATAATGCTGACGGAAAACGTCCCTGATTACAGCGATCGCTCTTTCTATCGTAACGGGTTTTTCTAAAAAGGCACTACCACCCAGGCGCACCACTTCCACTCGCTTACTGATATCTCCTTGGGTGGTGAATACTACCGTAGGTATGGGGGGATTTTGTTGGGTTAGGTCAACTAATAGCTGACGGAAAGGATAGCGATCAAAGTTGAGTAGGACTACTTGGGGATTCGGGAGGAGTTGAAGCATATTTTCTTCCCTACCGCTGGGGGTGCGATCGCATATTTGCCGTATGGTCGCCTCTTCCGTGATAATTTCGGCTTGGATCTGATGACGACTCGCTTCTATAATTAGATTTTGGATAAATGGCTCGTTGGTGTCAATGATTAGTAGCCGGGGAGAATCGATTTGCTGTTGGTCAGATGTACAATTATTGGGGCGATCGGTTTCGACAATTTGATGTAGGCGATCAATCAGAATTGATAGAGATGGTAGGTGTTCACTAATTAGGGGGGTGTCCAGTTGCAGGATCAGCTCGATCTCACGAGCCACCGTTGACCCTTCCCTCCGTCCGAAGGTTCCCAGTGATCCGGCTAGTTTGTGGGCTTCCTGGCGCGCCTGTTTTTGCATTTGCAGATTGATCTGTCCGTCATTGGCGGCGGCGATCGCTTTTTCAATCGTAATTATCCGATCGTCTAGGGTCTCTCTAAATCTTTCCCAAACTTTTTGGATCGATTGATTCAGTTGGAATTGGCGATCGCTATCCGGTTCTGAGTTAGCCGTAGCGGTAGCTGAATGGAGTTTCTCCAAATTCTGATTCAGCCGATATCCTAACCCATAGACAGTTTCGATAAACTCAGCACCAGCACCAGCCGCTTTTAGTTTTTGCCGTAATCCCTTAATATGAGCCCGGACCGTATTAGCAGAAGGCGGATCATCAAAAGTCCACAACTTATCTAGGATTTTATCAATGCTGTAAGTCCGTTGACGGTCCCCCATTAACAGTTCCAGTAACCCATATTCTTTCGGGGTTACTTTAATCGGTTTTCCGTTATAAGTAACATCGCAGGTGCTAGTATCCAGCACCATTTTTTCATAGGTGAATACTGATGATGTCCCCTCGCTACTACGACGCAGCAAAGCACGGATACGAGCCGATAATTCCGCAATATCTAGGGGTTTAACCATGTAGTCATCGGCTCCCGCGTCTAAGCCTTTAACTTTGTCCTGTTGATTATTGCGCGCCGTTAATAGCAGTATCGGAACTTGGAAATTATGCGATCGTAATTGGTGACATAAACTAATACCATCCAGCAATGGTAATTCTATATCCAGTAAAACCAGATCATAACTGCTGCTTTGGATATATTCCCATCCCTGCTGTCCATCATTGACGACATCTACCTGATATTTCTGGCTCGTCAGCATGGCGACCAGAGCATCTGCTAGGTGTAAATCGTCCTCAACCAGAAGAATACGCATTGATGCACTTAAACTTGGAATTGTTGAGGACAGATGTATTTAGGAAATGTCTGTTTATCCCCCAACTCCGAGAGCAAAACTCAACTCTCTTTCTGAAGAAACAGCCAAGGAAATTACCCCTTTTCCTGAGAAACTCCCCGATCCCCATTTACTTTTTATCGTTCCTCAACAATAAATTATAGGGTAAATCCTGCCCAAAAAACTGCCTCTGGACAATTAACCTTCAGCCTCTGGCTAATTAGGGGGTTCCACCACCGCTACTGATGAGAACCCCCATAACCTGAAACTACAAGTGACAGTGATTAGATAACTGATTCAACTTCCGCAATTTCCGGGATTTTTTCCCGCAGGCGGCGTTCAATCCCCATTTTCAGCGTCATCGTTGAACTGGGACAGGAACCGCAGGCTCCTTGTAGCCGTAGCCGGACAATAGGACCGTCAAGTTCTACAATTTCCACGTTTCCACCGTCAGCCATCAAATAGGGACGTAGTTCGTCCAGGACGGTTTCCACATTTTCTGGAGTCAATGCTAAAGTAGTCATGATTTATCGGATCTGTTGTGCGATGTATTGAACAATTATGATCTTACCCCCATTTTAGCTAGTTCGGCTACTTCCTCAATCTCAACCCAAATCTCCCCCCTTGAGTTCGATATCAGCACTATAGCCGGGAAAGTTACGATCCTCAGTATAGCGGTATTCCTAGGCTTGGCGAAATAACTCGCCAGCATCTGTTGTTGATTCTGTCATGAAATCTGGCAACTATCAAAACACATATATTATCTATTATAATCTATTGACCGTAAATTTACCATAATTTTATGAAAATTACCGATTTTAAATTATAATAATCTCGGCGCTATGGATATCAATTCTGTGTATACATACCCTAGATCTTATTTTTGGGCTACCATACCCACAGCCCTTTATTCTGTCTGTTGATTAGAGATCCACCTCTGTGGCATTTCATCAATATATTATTCCCCATGATTCCCCCTTTTGCCACCCAACCTATGGCTATCTACTCACTCTAAATAGTCTCAAGTATTAATCAAAGTTATCACCCATGTCTGCACGTCCTATTTATCTTGATTGTCATGCTACTACCCCGGTAGATAAGCGCGTTTTAGAAGTAATGATTCCCTACTTTACCGAACACTTTGGCAACCCCGCCAGTGTGAATCATCTCTATGGTTGGGAAACCGAAGCCGCCGTCAAACAAGCGCGACAAATTATCGCCGATGCCATTAATGCTACTCCCACCGAAATAATTTTTACCAGCGGTGCAACCGAAGCCAATAATTTAGCCATTAAAGGAGTAGCAGAAGCCTATTTTAGCCAGGGTCGTCATCTAATTACTGTCGCCACAGAACACCATGCAGTCCTCGACCCCTACGATTACTTACAAGGCTTAGGATTTGATGTAACTTTACTCAGCGTTCAACCCGATGGCTTAATTGATTTAACCGAACTAGAAGAGGCTTTTAGACCCGATACAATTCTAGTTTCAGTGATGGCTGCTAACAACGAAATTGGGGTATTGCAACCCCTAGCTAAAATCGGTAAAATGTGTCACGATCGCCACATATTATTTCATACAGACGCAGCGCAAGCCTTGGGGAAAATACCACTAGATGTTGAGGAAATGAAGATTGATTTAATGTCCTTAACTGCTCACAAAGTCTATGGACCTAAAGGCATCGGTTGTCTATATGTGCGTCGTCGCCAACCCCGCGTCAAAATCGCCCCCCAAATTCACGGCGGCGGACAAGAAAGGGGGATCCGTTCAGGAACCCTTTACACCCCTCAAATTGTCGGATTTGGGGCGGCGGTAAAATTAGCTTTAAGCGAAATGGCAAGCGAAGCCCAACGGTTGACAAAATTACGCGATCGCCTTTGGAATCAACTGTCAACCCTCGACGATATCCGTCTCAATGGTCATCCCACCCAACGCTTACCCGGAAACCTAAATGTCAGTATTGCCGGGGTAGATGGTCAAGCATTACTATTAGCATTACAGCCAACAATGGCAGTATCATCAGGTTCCGCTTGTACCTCCACCCGCATTGAACCTTCCCACGTTTTAAAAGCCTTGGGAGTCCCCGAAAATCTAGCTTATGCTTCCCTGAGATTTGGCTTATCTCGGTTTAATACAGAAGCCGAAATTGACCAAGTAGCACAAGAGGCGATCGCCACCATTAAAGTGCTAAGAAGAGTTCAATATACTAGGTAACTAATTCATGGCAAAACCTGAATATTTAATGATTATTTTTACCCTGATTTGTGGTATCCTATCTTTAGGGATGGGTATGCTCAAAAACCCCAGAACTTCTCAGATAGCCACCCTCCCCCCAGACTACGATCGCCTAGCCGATTTAATCAGCTTTGGTGCTTGGCAAAAAGCCGAACGTCAGACCTATCGAATGATGTTGTTAATTCTGGGCAAAAAAAATCAGGAACTCACCCCCAAAGATATCGCCAAGTTTCCCTGTCAAGAATTAAGCCAAATTGACCAAACCTGGTACCAAGCCAGCCAGGGGGAGTTTAGTTTAACTAGACAACATCAAATCTGGCAAAAATTTCAGCAGTTAGACCCAGATAACCCCCTAACTTTTGCCTCTCTTAATTCATTCATCAAAAAATCCAACATTTGCCGGGATAGTCAGTCTCCCAACTCCTCAGCTATCCTTTGTCATGAACAATTGAATCTAGCCATATTTTCCCGTCTGCAAAAATGCCAAATTTCTCCCCCTTCTCCTCCCGTATTAGAAACCAAAATTTGACCAGTCCCCCTAACTCAGTCCCAGTCAGGAGTAGCACCAGGTGAGTCAACATCAAAAAAACACAGCCACAACCACAAACCCTAGTGGTAGCCCATCCGAGCCAAATTTTACAATTCTTTACTCAACTTGGGCTAACTCCTCACAGCAGATATATCCCCAGACGATCGCATAATGGTAAGCTACTAGATGGCTCAATCAATTATTCCTTGACTTAGTAAGTAACATTTACCCATGACCGACTCGACCCAAACCCCCTATCTGTTGCGCGCTGCGCGTGGTGAAGCCTTAGACCGTCCCCCCGTGTGGATGATGCGGCAGGCGGGTCGCTATATGAAAGCCTATCGCGATCTGCGGGAACAATATCCATCCTTCCGCGATCGCTCTGAAAAAACAGATATCGCCGTCGAAATTTCCTTGCAACCCTTCCGCGCCTTCGCCCCAGATGGAGTTATCCTATTTTCAGACATCCTCACTCCCTTACCCGGTATAGGCATTGATTTCGACATTGTGGAAAGTAAAGGTCCGATCATTGATCCGCCTATCCGCACTCAGTCTCAAATTGACCAACTACATCCTATCGAACCAGAAGCCTCCCTGCCATTTATTCGGGAAATTCTCCAAACTCTGCGCCACGAAGTCGGCAACAAAGCTGCTGTGTTAGGATTTGTAGGCGCACCTTGGACTCTGGCAGCTTATGCCATCGAAGGCAAAAGCTCTAAGGATTACACCATTATCAAAAGTATGGCATTTAGTGAACCCGCCATGCTACACCAATTTTTGGGTAAACTAGCTTCTGCGATCGCCACTTACGCCTGTTACCAGATTGACTCCGGGGCTCAGGTTGTGCAAATGTTTGATTCTTGGGCTGGTCAATTAAGCCCCCAGGACTATGAAACTTTTGCTTTACCCTATCAACAGCAAGTCGTTAAACAGGTCAAGGCTAAACATCCTGATACCCCTCTGATTCTCTATATTAACGGCAGTGCCGGAATTTTAGAAAGAATGGGTAAGTCTGGAGTTGATATGATCAGCGTTGACTGGACTGTGGATATGGCCGAAGCTAGAAATCGTATCGGTCACCATTTGGGAGTACAAGGAAATATTGATCCTTGTGTTTTATTTGGATCTAAAGACACCATCCGCGATCGCATTTTGGAAACTATCCGCAAAGCCGGAAACCGAGGTCATATTCTCAACCTAGGTCATGGGGTTTTACAAAAGACCCCAGAGGAAAATGTTGCCTATTTCTTTGAAACTGCCAAACAAGCAGATAAACTATTGGCAACTCATGTTTAACTGCCACATCTCATTGACTCTCAGAAAATTGGTTTCCTATACCGTTGGCGGTATCAGTTAAAAGCCGGTTGTAGAACAGTCAATTACACAGGGCAAAGGGGGTGTTTTCCACTGTCGAAATCATTAATTTCCCCCCTGCCTCTCCTCTTCTACCACTGCCTCTTGTTATGACCCAAAAAGTTTTCATCACTGGTGCTAGTGGCTGCATTGGTCACTATATCGCCGAAAGTTTAATTAATCACACTAATTATGAACTGTACTTTTTGGTTCGTAATCCAGACAAGCTAGGGTTTAATTATAAAAAACGACCCGATATTCACATCTTGGCTGGTGATTTGCGAGAGATTGATAAATTTTCCGACTTATTAAAAACCATTGATATCGCTATTTTGGCAGCCACCTCATGGGGCGGAAAACCCGAAGTATTTGATGTTAATATAACCAGTACCCACCAGTTACTCAAATCCCTCGATCATCAACGCTGTCAGCAAGTCATTTATTTCTCCACCGCCAGTGTCCTTAACCGCCAAAATCAACTCATCCCCGAAGCTGGAGAAATTGGCACCGATTATATTAGTTCAAAATATCATTGTTTGCAGCAGATTTCCCAAAACTATCCTGATTTTCCCCCCTTGCGGGTTCTCTTCCCTACCCTCGTGTTAGGGGGAGATACAGATAAACCCTATTCCCATCTTTCCTCTGGTCTCCCACAGGTGGTAAGCTGGATTAATCTGATTCGCTGGTTTAAGGCTGATGCGAGTTTTCATTTTGTCCACGCCGCCGATATTGCTAAAGTTGTCGAATATTTAGTTAATCATCCTCCACAGTCTCAGCAACCAGAATGGCTGGTTTTAGGAAACCCACCCTTGACATTAAATCAGGCGATCGCCGAAACTTGTGCCTACTATCACAAATCTATCTATTTCTCCATTTCTCTGTCTCTGTGGTTGGCTAATTTTTTCATCATTGTATTTCGCGTACAAATGGCTGAATGGGACCGCTTTTGTTTGAATTACCGCCATTTTACTTACCAAAACCCTGTTAGTCCCGCTACCTTCGGGGAAATTACCCGCTTTCCTACCCTAACCCATATCCTCGCAGAGTTTGCACCCACTTCTCCCTCTCCCTCTTCCTCTCCCTAGTCGGCTGATTTATCTGTTGTTGATTTTTTATTCAACTCGTCTCGCGCCGCGCTCAGGGGGTTGACAGAATGGGGAAAAATTGCTAATCTGAGAGTAGTAAATAAAATAATGGGAATCTTGACCTAAATCAAAAAATTGGATATATCCCCATTATCTAATAATACCACAAATTGCTCAAACCGGCAACCCCCTCCCATCCCCCCATCGGCGGGGGCGATAATTTTGTTACAAAACTTAATATAAGCAGCAAAGATTATGAAAACCTTTCCGAGAGAGATTGGCAATAAATCTCAAAATGAGTCACCAAAAGCGATCGTGCATTTAGAAGCAGTGAGCAAAGTTTATGGAATGGGAGACATAGAAGTTAAAGCCTTAAACGGTGTGAGTCTGACCGTAGAACCAGGAGAATACTGCTCAATTATGGGAGCGTCCGGTTCAGGAAAATCGACAGCCATGAACATTATCGGCTGTTTAGACCGTCCGAGTTCAGGTTCCTACCAACTAGACGGGGTAGGTGTCGCCCAAATGAATGAAGGGGAACTAGCCAAAATTCGGAACCTAAAAATTGGTTTTGTGTTTCAGCAATTCCACCTTTTGTCACAAATGACAGCCCTCGATAATGTCATGTTACCAATGCTCTATGCCGGAATTTCCGCCAAGGAAAGGCGAGAACGAGCCACAGAAGCCTTAATTCGGGTAGGTTTGGAAAATCGTATGCACAACAAACCCAACCAACTATCTGGGGGACAACAGCAAAGGGTGGCGATCGCCCGCGCCATTGTCAACCGTCCAGTATTATTACTAGCAGACGAACCCACAGGAGCTTTAGACTCCAAAACCACCCAGGAAGTCATGGATATTTTCACCGAAATGAATAATAGTGGCATGACTGTAGTTATGGTAACTCACGAACCCGATGTAGCTCGCCAAACCAAAAGGGTAGTTTGGTTTAAAGATGGTCAGGTGATTCATTCCCACCTGAAACCCGAAGATTTGCATCATGCCATTTAACCAAAAAGGGCGACCCATTCGGCTACCTGCAAATCAGGATATACAAAAATCAATCAATATATCTGTAGTTTCTTGTACCCAACAGCCAGACCCTCAGCAGCACCAGGCGTAGAACTCCGCAACCTCTTCCCTGGTTTGGGTAGAAGGATTTACGGGTGGGAGTGCGGAAAATTTGGTCAAATCATGTAGATTGTCTTAGGAATCGTGGTAAATTATGGACGGCTCGATATGGATCTCTATTGGTACTTTCTGCCTAATAAGCATATAGGAGCCACAGTAAACTAACTCAGGCGTAATAGAGTCGAGGGGATGACTCCTGAGACTCTGAGCCGGAGTCAACTGCATCACGAAACCAAAACCTATGCCAAATCCTTCTTTGCGTGAAACCCCAAGCCATGAACCGGCTGATGTTATTCCATCTAAACAGCAGGTTTCGCTGTTAGACTGGCTGACCCAAACTGGGCGCTTGATTCCGCGAGATACTGTTCAGGAGCCTGTGAGTAGTTACAGACCCGACGAAGAAGAAATATCAGAACTCATCGTTGATGATGCGTCTTATGTTGATGAAGATGACAACGATGATGAAGATATGGACGAGGACTAAGGAACAGTTAACAACCTATCACTTGGGTATAAACCGAGAAAGATTGATCAATAGGGGCTAATCAGTTACCCTAGGGCGAATTATATTTGCCTACAAAGTTTTTGGTGTTGAGGATTGATTGAAAAACCTGTGGATAGTAAATTTACTAACTCCAAGTCCCTACAAATATCAGGATCGTATTTATTACTGTTCCTGTGTTTAGGATTGAGCGCTTTCGCCATTGGCTTGGATATGACAGTGAGCCACCTATGGCCTGCTAATATTTCCTTGTTCGTACCGTTTACCATTTGCGCTTTAGTCGTGGCGGCGACCGGACAGTGGATTATCCCCATTTTAGCCCGGATTAAAGCCGGACAGTTCATCCGAGAAGACGGTCCGCAAGCCCACCTCAAGAAAGCCGGAACCCCAACCATGGGGGGGATTTTCTTTATTCCTGTCGGTATTGCGATCGCACTAGCCGGATCAGGATTTGATACTAATGTTATGGCAATTTGCGCCCTAACGGCTGGCTTGGGCTTAGTTGGGTTCATAGATGACTGGCAAATCTTGAGACGAAAATCTAATAAAGGCATCTCTGCTAAGATGAAATTGGCGCTGCAAGTGTTGTTGGCAGTGCTATTCTGTATCTGGTTAGTCTACAATCAAGCCTCGGTAGCATCTAATATCGCCTTACCCTTTGGCTTAACTCTATCCCTAGGGGTGTTATTCTGGCCCTTCGCTACATTCGTTCAGGTGGCGGAAAGTAATGCCACTAACTTAACCGATGGCGTTGATGGTTTAATGGGAGGATTAGGAGCGATCGCCTTTTTGGGAATGGCCGCCTATCTCGCCCCCACCTACCCAGAAATTGCCCTATTTTGTGCCTGTATGTCCGGCGCTTGTGTAGGATTTGTTTCCCACAACCGCAACCCAGCTAAAGTATTTATGGGAGATACAGGAGCCTTAGCTTTAGGGGGAGCCTTAGCCGGGGTAGCTTTGATTACTAATACCCTTTGGGTGTTATTAATTGTCAGTTTGATTTTCTTAGTCGAAACCCTGTCTGTCATTGCCCAAGTGACCTACTACAAGGCGACTAAAGATGCCAACGGAGTTGGTAAACGTCTGTTTAAAATGGCTCCACTTCACCATCACCTCGAACTTTATGGCTGGTCAGAAAATCAAGTTGTAGGCTGTTTCTATTGTATTCAAGGCTTATTAATTTGGGTGGTTTTTCTGATAGCTGGTTAGGTATTTTCTGGTGTGGTTAACAAGTTCAATTTGAACTGCCTATTATGCCATATATTTCTGTTGTCATTCCTATCTATAATGGCGAAGCTGATTTGCCAGATTTGATTGCTTGTTTGCGATCGCAAATCTACCCAACCAATCAGGTTGAGTATCTGCTAGTAGACAATAACAGCAGCGATCGCACCGGGGAAATATTGCAAACAGCTACCGCCGAGCCAACCCTACCCCTGCGACCCCTGACGGAAAATCAAATTCAAAGTTCCTACGCCGCCCGAAATCGTGGTATCCGCGCCGCCAGAGGAGAAATTATCGCCTTTACTGACGCTGACTGTCGCCCAGAACCTGAATGGTTAAAAAACCTGGTACAACCCTTTGGAGATGATCAAATTGGCATAGTAGCAGGGGAAATTATCGCTTTACCAGGAAACACTCTCCTAGAAAAACACGCCAGCCGCCAAGATACCCTTTCCCAAAAACACACCCTCGCACACCCTTTTTATCCCTACGGTCAAACCGCTAATTTAGCCGTGCGACGAGACGCATTCCAAAAAACGGGCTTATTTCGTCCCTATCTCACCACCGGGGGAGATGCTGATTTATGTTGGCGCATTCAACAGCAAACCAGCTACAAGTTAGCCTTTATGGAAAAAGCACAGGTTAAACATCGCCACCGCAGCACTCTAAAAGGATTACAAAGTCAGTGGCGACGCTATGGAGAGTCAAACCGCTATCTTCACCAAATCCACGGCGTGGATTTAATGCCTCAAATGCAGCCTAAAGACTACATATATAGCCTAGGGCGGTGGATAGTCAAGGAATTACCTGTCAATAGTGCTAAGGCGATTATAGGTCGCGGTGATTGGGTTGATGTGGTGGGGACTCCCATAGGTCTACTTAATGCGAGATGGCGATCGCTCGGTCAGCAACAAGCAAGTCTTCCTGAACAAGCCAAACAGATTGATCAGCTTTAGTCAAAGAAAAGTAAACAGTAGAGGTTGGTTTTGTGCCATGAATGTCACCCTTATACCCCATTCAACTGAAACAATTACCCGCGTTGGTGTAATTGGCGGCGGACAATTAGCTTGGATGATGGCTAGTGCGGCTAAGAATTTGGGGGTGTCTCTGGTGGTCCAAACTCCCCATAATAGTGATCCGGCTGTGGCGATCGCCGCCGATACCGTTTTAGCAAATATTGCTGATGCGATCGCTACTCAGGAGTTAGCTAAACGCTGCGATGTGATTACCTTTGAGAATGAGTTTATTGATCTTGATGCTCTCCAGGTATTGGCAGAAGCTGGGGTCTGTTTCCGCCCCCGTCTGGAGGCTTTAGCACCCCTGTTAGATAAATTTGAGCAATTATCTCAATTGCAACGTTTAGGCTTGCCTGTGCCTCGTTTTGAGGCGCTAACAAGGGCTGAAGGGGATCTTAACCCTAAAATTACCCAAGGTTTGGGTTATCCGGTAGTTCTCAAAGCTAGACGGCATGGTTATGATGGCCAGGGAACCTTTATCATTCCTGATGCTGCTACCCTGAAAGCTACCTGGGCGAAGTTTGATTATCCCCCCATGCTACTACAGGAATTTATCCCCTTTGAACGGGAATTAGCAGCGATCGCCGCCCGGTCAGTCACCGGAGATGTCGCTATTTATCCCATTGTGGAAACTATCCAACGCGATCAGGTTTGTCATCGCGTGATCGCCCCCGCTAAGATTAGCACCGATTTACAAAATCAAATTAATCGGTTAGCCCATACCCTTCTTAATGGTTTAGACGTGGTGGGGCTATTTGGTATTGAGTTTTTCCTGACCACTTCTGGGGAGGTTTTGGTTAATGAAATCGCCCCCCGCACCCATAATTCCGGTCACTTTAGCCTTGATGCTTGTTATACCTCCCAATTTGAACAACATTTGCGGGCCGTCTCTGGTTTACCTTTGGGAAGTCCTGACCTTAAATGTGGCGGCGCGGTGATGGTGAATTTGTTAGGGTTTGAGTTAGCCGAAAATGACTATTTCGCCAAACGGGAACAACTCGCCGCCATTCCTCAAGCTAAAGTTCACTGGTATGGGAAAATTCAGTCCCGTCCCGGTCGTAAACTCGGTCATGTCACCGTTTTAATTGATACTGAAGACCCCCATACTCTACATGAGGAAGCACAGGCGATCGCTCAACAGATAGAATCTATTTGGTATGGTGATCAACTTCCCTACCGCCATCAGTAATCATACTCATTGAACCCAGGGTTCCCCCACCAACAAAAAATAGCTGTCCTTACCTGTGAGGACAGCCTAATTTATCTAATTTATAGGTATATACTCTTAGTATTTAATACTCTAAGATTCTGCACTCTCCCCTGACTGAGATGATTGTAAATTATCAGGATCGACATAGTAGCAAACGGAATCTAAGCAAATTAACGCCCAGCCCGACTCTTCAATGTTTTTTAACTTGTAAGCACCCTGCTGCACAAAAAAGCCTTTATGATTGCGGGTATCAGCCTTAACGTAAACCTGGTTATCATTAACCTGGTTATCATTGCCCATAGTTATTTCTACGTTATCATTGCCCATAGTTATTTCTACTCCTTGTGTTATCAAATTGGTCTGCTAACTTCAAATAAGATTGTTAATGCGTGAAGTTCCCAAATCTTATCATTTATTTTGCCAATTGTTGGTTAAATAATATTATTTTTTGTAAAGGAGTTTCAAGAGCTACCTAGTAGGAATATTTACTCAGTCGCCCTATTCAACTGGAATTTACTTGAATTGCCGTGAACAGACCCGATAATTTCAGGTCTATTACTGGCGATGCTATATGTTAGCATATCATCAAATTGGTATTGCTAAAGTTCTAGGAGCCATTGTTTAACCCTAAGTAAACTTTTCCATTCAGGTTTGCGAGTCAATCCATCGTCCAAATTTTTTTTGACTTCCTCTAGCCACTCCGAATCAGCCATAATCATCTGTTGAGCCATTTCTACATGGGGACGAACCCCCGGTTTTTTTAACTCCAACATTGATACGGCTAAATTTACCCTAGCTTGGGGGTCGTGGGGATTTAATTTAACCGCCAACTTGGCGGCTTTATAAGCCGCAGAGGGTTTATTAGCCAGAAGGTATAACCAAGCTAGGCTAGTCCAGGCGTTACTATTTTTAGGGGAGCGATCGCACACTTCACGAAACACGGGGATTAAGGTATCCATAGCTTCCCCAGCTTGATAACGCTCAAATCCTTCCTTAAACAGTTCTTCAGTAGTTTTCATCGTTAGAGAGCAAGTATTACAGACTACAAAGCGATCGCCATTGTTACAGTACAACGTGCGATCGCCTTTAATCATACCTGATGGAGTCCGTCAACCATTAAGTAGCAAAGGACTTACCACAGCCACAGGTTTGACTAGCATTAGGATTAGTAAATTGGAACCCACCCCCAATCAAAGCGTTGCTGTAGTCAAGGACCATCCCATAAATATACAGCAGACTCTTGGGATCACAAACAACCTGAAAACCATTATGATCGAAGACCTCATCAGTATCCTGGATGCTATCGGGTTCAACAAAATCCATCATGTAAGACATACCAGAACATCCCCCCTGACGGACACCCACCCGTAAACAGAGGTCTCTACCTTGCTTCTCGCGCAGGAAAAGCACCTGCTGAACAGCAGCATCAGTCATCTGAATTCCTTGGGTTGGGGTTTTAGACTCAGTTGCTTGTGTCATTGGCTTTCCTAACTCCTTGATTTTTATGATTTTCGCAATACTAAACTAGGGGTCGAGATAGGTCTGACGACTTACTCGGACTATTGAGAACACCATAACTGCTCAATGGGCTTGGCTCTCACTCTCACCTGCTATGCTGGAATGTGGGAATGGGAGCCAGCATTGTTTACACAGTGGTTCCCAATAGCGTTCCATAGCTCATTTAACGCCGGGCTAATTAATTTATGGCAGGCCAACTCATGAATCGACCCTGCCATGTATTGATCCTAGCTCCGATTGTAACAAATTTAGGGTGGGGAGTGTTAAGATGACGGTCAAGGAGACCTGGGCTAGGGATGAAAAGCCAGTCCTACAGCCAGATCTAACCTGGGCGCGATCGCATTTACCAGAATTTGGTATTTTGTCATACAATCTAAGATTAGAGACCATAGCAGGGACCTGCAACCTGTTACCATAAACGGAGCGGGTGTAAAATTCCCGGTTCAATCAATTGTGTAAAATCTTAATCTGGTAGCACTACTCGATATTATAATTTATCTAAATGACATTTCTCAATCGTTCAACCCTTCGTCGTTTACAAAAACTACCATCCATTCCTAGCGTGTGGGAGGGCGATCGCCGTCCGATGTCTCAGGGGATGTCACAGACTAATTTAGAAACAGATATAGAGACTGATAATGACTGCATCATTTGGGTTGACGGTTCTCAGGGAATGGTACGGTCAATGGATATGGTATCGGCTAATATTGGTCCAGAAGCGATCGTCCGCACCCTACTTAGAGCGATGGAACATCCCCAAAGCCCCACCCCAGCAGCCCGCCCTCACAAAATTGTGGTCAAAGATCGCGAAATTCAGTTTTTCCTGCGCGGTGTCTTACAAGAACTGGATATAGTTATAGACTATGTACCGGATTTACCACTAATTGATGAGATATTTAGGGGACTCCAAGAAGTAGCCGAAAGTCGCCCTCCTCAACTTCCCGAAGCCTTTGTAGATCCCCTGCTCAAAAAAGCCTATCAAATTTGGCAAGATGCACCCTGGGATAAATTAGTGGAACATCAAATTATTTCTATAGAAATCAATCACTTAGATGTAGGAACTCTCTACATTTCTACACTAGGGAAGTTAGGGATGGATTATGGGGTGTTAATGTACCGTTCCCTAGAATCTTTAAAAAGGTTTCGAGAAAGAGTTGTTGCTGACCGACCTTTTGATAACCTAGAAGAAGCATTTTTAACTCAAGATTGTCTGTTTGTCACCTTTGAGCCTTTGTCAGAAGAAGATGAGGAGGAGGACGTAATCTGGGAAACTTTATCAGCATCGCAGATTGAACCTAACTTTGGTAATTTACACCCCTTAGAAGGTTTGCGATCTGTGATCTACGAAGAAGAAGCCACGGTGATGATGGTAGCCTTGGAAGCACTGCACCGATTCTTACGAGATTTTCGCTATAAATTAAATGAGGATTCATTTCCTAAGCTGTCGAAACGATATCGCATATCTTGTTCCTTACCTGATGCAACTGAAACCAAAATGATTTCGGTGAAGGTGGAAACTTTACCAGAGGTGGCTGATGAACTTCTGGAAATGGTGGAAGCCGCAGCGGAAGATGACGACGAGGAGTTGGATTACCCTACGTTACGAGATGATTTGATACCACCTAAATCATTTTTGAGTTTAGGTGTAATTCCTTGGGAAACGGTGGATTATTTGCGAAACAATACGGAGTTCTATCAGCCTTCGGATGTGCAAATTCCTCAGAAAGGGGATGGTCTACCTGTGATTTTGATTCAAACTTCTAAGCCGAAGGCGAAAACACTAATTCAAAATTTGGAGGAGGCTGGAGGATTAACGGGAATATGTTTTAACTCAGGAAAAGATCCCCTGGAGGGTCGCAATTATGACCTGGGAATTTTGAAGACGGAAAATGGTGAATTGCATTTGTTTGGTGAATTTATCGAAGATGACCCAACTCATCAGCGGGCTCGGAAAAACTGGGAACAACGCTGTAGCCAAACTCAGGGTTGGTGTGGTTTAATTATTGCTATGGGGTTGACGGGGGCTTCTCGTGGTCAGCCCGGTTTTAAGGATATGATGGCATTGGTGGAATTGCGATCGGTTTCTCCTGATGAGTTGGGATTGGGACCTTTAGAACTCATTACCCCCATGTAATTAACTGGAAACTACAACCTAGGTTATGTCTGAACTACCCCCCCTAAATACTGATACGATTTGGGCGATTCTGAATGAGGAAATAGACGACAGCACTGTTAATCAACTGGTGTGGTATTATCTCGGTTATCGCTATGACGAACAAAGCGATCGCTGGGATGTAACTCAAGTGGATACACAGTGGCGAGAAACCTACGGAGAACCCCCGGACTTTATCGAAAGCCGTCCGGCTACTGTTCAACTCACCCGGTCGATACCTAAAGAAAATAAACAACTCCTGAAAGAGGAACTAGGCTTTAAAGGCTACACTATTGGAAACTTTGGACCGAGACAAACCCGGCGCGCTACTATGGCTAACTGGTTACTCTCCTATATCAAAACTACCCAGCCCAACAACACAGATATTCAAGCAATATCAACAACGCAAACATAATTGAGGTAAGGATTTCGTGACGATTTTATCGCGTAGGGGCGGGTCCGGCGATCAGCCAGAACCCGACACCAGCCAACTTTCTAAACCCGCTATGAAAACTGCATTTTTGGGACTGGGTGTGATGGGTGGCTATATGGCTGCTAACCTCGCTCAAGGTGGTTATGATGTGAAAGCATGGAATCGTACTCGATCGCGTCCTGGTGTGGCGATCGCCTCTGATGCAGGCGCTAAAATCGTTCATACCATAGAAGAGGCTGTGACGGAAGCTGAGGTGATCTGTACCTGTGTGGGAGATGTTCCCGATGTGGAAGAAGTCATCCTTGGTCCGGAAGGGGTGATTCAGTTTGCTAAACCGGGCGCGATCATTATAGACTTTAGCACTATTGGGTCGGCGGCGGTTCATCCGATCGCTTCGGCGATCGCATCCCATGAAATGCAATTTTTAGATGCGCCTGTTTCTGGGGGAGATATTGGCGCGAAAAATGGGACTCTAACTATTATGGTGGGTGGCGATCGCCATAGCTTTGACACCTGCCTACCCTTGTTAGAAACAATGGGTAAAAATATCCGCTATTGTGGTCCTAGTGGTAGCGGTCAAGCTGTTAAACTCTGTAATCAGGTACTATGTTCCCTCAACATGATTGGACTATGTGAGGCGATGTTACTAGCGGAACATCAGGGTATTGACCCTCAACTAATTGTGGAGGTATGCAGCACCGGAGCCGCTGGGTCTTGGGCTTTGTCTAACCTAGGGGAAAAGGTAGCTAACAATGATTTCGCTCCGGGTTTTATGATTCGCCACATGGTTAAGGATTTGCGATTAGTTCAAGAGGCTATTTCCAGGGAGTTACCAGGGGTAAAATTAGCCGATACCCTGTTTAAAATAGTTCAGAATTTGGATGAAGGTTTAGGCTCTAATCAAGGAACCCAAGCCATGATTAGAGCTTATCAGAAGCCGGACAATTAACAATTAACAATTAATAATTAATAATTATCCATTTCCGAGACCGCCGCTACTAGAGATAAAGCCACCATGGGGGCTGTGACCGATCGCAAAATTCGGCTTCCCAGAGACACAGGCTGAAATCCCCTATTAATTGCTTCCTCAACCTCTGGTGTTGTCCATCCCCCTTCGGGTCCAATAGCTAAAAGCAGGGAATTGTAGACATAACCCTTTCCTTGTCCGGTTCGAGAAGCCAACAAACAATTCAACAGGTGGGGAAAATCTCCCCTAGCCACACAAATATATTTATCTACCTCTTCTCCCTGGTCTGACAAAGTTTCCCAAGCCTGCTGTATCGATAGTGGATCAGTAATTTCCGGGAGGATCTGACGTTCTGACTGTTCCGCCGCCTCTGTAGCAATACGTCGCCAGCGGGCTAGTTTTTGAGGGCTAGGGACAACCACAGTGCGGGCGCTGATAATGGGAACCAAACGAGACACTCCCAACTCCGTAGTACAGCGCACAATCTCCTCAAAGCCACTTCCTTTAGGCATAGACACCCATAAAGTCACAGGTATGGGTAACTCATTGTTAACCCTTATCGGTTCAACCACAGTGGCATTTTGCCCGCCTTTCCAGATAGCCAGCCACCAACCCCCCCGACCATCAAGAATAATAAAGCGATCGCCCTGTTGTAGGCGCAACACTCGACCCAAATAATGCTGTTGTCCAGCAGTCAGGTCTACCTGTTGGTCATGGAATTGTTCAGGAGCGATCGCGATCCGTTGAAGTTCCCTCATGAAATTCTGTTAACAAAATGACCCCACCCGACTTTTGGTAGGGTGGGGATTGCTTAATCAGCCATTAAAGGCAATTAGGACTCAGCGCGAACCTTAGCTAGGTACTCCTCAATCGCCTGGGTAGCAATTTCGACAATTGGTTTGCTTTGGCGTTTCGACTCATCTTTTAGTTGACTATAGATGTCATGACGCACACTAACCCGATGTCGGATTTTGCTAGGATCGACCGGAGCTTGGGGCGCAGTCGCATCATTAGAGAGTGTTTCTGGCGAAGTTGGGACAGGGATTTCTTTCGTCTCAATGTTCATCGAGGAATTTACTTGGTAATTGGATACAAAAGTGCGGATGGAGTCTAAACCAACACGATGGCAAAAATCGCCAAAACTCTCGGACGGTTGCCGATTCTGTTTAAAGCCAACAAAAATCGGCTCCAGAACTGCTTCTAGGTCACATAGAGCCAGCCGTTCCATAAAAGGTTCAGCTAGTCGCGTTTGGTTAGGAGAGCCTCCCAGCCAAACCTGGTAGGTGTCGGGAGCGCTACCGACGAACCCCAGTTCCGCCATGTAGGGTCTGGCACATCCATTGGGACATCCTGTCATCCTAACGACAAAATGCTCCTGTTCCAGCCCTACCTTGTCCAACAATACCCGAATCCGGTCTAGGATACTAGGGATTGCACGTTCAGATTCTGCAATTGCTAATCCGCAAGTTGGGAAAGCCGGACAGGCCATGGCATAGCGGACCAGAGGATCAATTTCGGTTTCTGGCAAAACCCCATGTTCTTTCAGGAGGCGATCGATTTGCTGCTGGTGTTTCGGCGAAATCTCATACAGGATAATGTTATGGTTGCCTGTAATTAACATTGGCAACTCAAACTTTTGGTGAATTTTCTGTAAAGCCGCCTTCAGCCGGAAACTTCCGTCATCTTTCACCCGGCCATTTTCCACCGAGATACCCAGAAATAATTTACCGTCGCCCTGTTCATGCCATCCCAGGTAATCTTGATATTTCCAAGGAGGCAGGGGTTTAAAAGGTTTTAGGGGTTTGCCAAAATAATCCTCAACCTGAGCGCGGAATTTGTCAACTCCCCAATCCTCAATTAAATATTTCATCCGCGCGTGGCGGCGGTTAGTGCGATCGCCATAATCCCGCTGAGTTGCTACGATCGCCTTCATCAAATCATAAATATCAGCGCGATCGACATAGCCAATTTCATCAGCTATACGGGGAAAGGTCTCCTCTTTGCGGTGAGTTCTACCCATACCGCCTCCTGCTAGGACGTTAAAGCCCTCCAATTCTCCCGCCGCATTAGTTATGACCACCAAACCCACATCTTGGGTATAAATATCAACAGAGTTATCTCCTGGGACTGTTACCGCACATTTGAATTTGCGCGGCATATAATGCTTGCCATAGATCGGCTCTTCCCCCTCATGGAAAATTGTGCCATTACCATTGCGATCGCGCGCCGCTTTGACTTCCGGGTTTTCCTCCGCACTAACTATTTTTTCTCCATCGAGCCAAATTTCATAATAAGCCCCAGTCTGAGGAGTCAGCAGATCCGCAATATAATTCGCGTAGGTTTTCGCATACTCATACTCAGGGCGATCGCAATAGGGAGCCGGAGGAGCCATCACATTCCGGTTCAAGTCTCCACAAGCACCCAGAGTCGAGCCCATGCTTTTGATAATGCTAGAGAGAACCGTTTTCAGGTTCTTTTTGAGAATCCCATGGAGTTGGAACCCTTGGCGGGTAGTTGTCCGCAGTGTCCCATTCCCGTATTCATCCGCTAGATGATCGAGAGTCTCATAAAGCTGAGGTGGGATAAATCCCCCGGGGCTGCGGGTTCGCAACATAAACTGATAATCTTTCTCTTGTCCCGGAACCCGATTATCTCGGTTATCCTGTTGGTAGGAGCCATGAAACTTGAGAATCTGAACCGCATCCTCTGTCAAATAGTTGCGATCGTTGAGCAGTTCAGTTGCTAAAGGCTCCCGCAGTTGATTACTGCGCTCTTTGATAGCTTCAAGTTTAGAGAGCTTTTGCGCTGATTTCGTAAATGTAGGGCTTGTCATAGTAAAGTGAAGTGCCAGTCAAAACAAAAAAACATCGAGGCTGAACCTGACTTAGCGTGAACTACCCCACCCTGCCTTTGGCGAGGATGGGGCTTCCTGATTCAACGGGAACTGCATCTAACAAAACCGATGTTTTG